>CAZDHN010000777.1:0-2901 GCA_964505115.1 uncultured Planctomycetaceae bacterium | reverse complement strand
GCGCTGGTCGCCATCCAGCGCGGCGGTTCCCGGCTCCGGCCCACTGGCGTGGTCTGCCTGGTGGGAGTCTTCCTGTCGAGCGCGACGAGCCTGTTTTGGTACGCGCCGCAGTGGCTATCGTACTACAACCTGGCGATTGGTGGGCAGCGTGGCGCGACGGCGATCGGCATGGAGCCCACTTACTATTGGGACGGTCTGGACCGGTCGGTTTTGGACTGGCTCAATCGGCATACCGAGAGCGACTCCGCGGCACCGGTTGCCAGACAGCGATCTTACATCGAGATATTCGACGAGCGCAGCGCTGGCAAGTCATCCGGCCCGTGGAAGGTCCGTATCGGTGCCGGCCCGGCCGAGAACCTGGCGATGATGCGTCGTTGGGGTTGGCTTGAACCCGACACTCGCCTGGACTCGCCCGGCGCGTTCCGCTGGTACGTAATGCAGTATCGCCCCAGCGGCTGGAGTCGGGCCGACCATTGGCTTCTAAAGAACGCAACGCCCGTCTTGAGCAAGACCATTCGCCCCAAGGGTTTCGGCCCCTGGCGTCTGGACGTTCCGCTGGTGGAAGTCTACCCGTACCAACAGTATCAGCGGGCTCGCGAGGCGACGGATTCACAATTGTAGCGGTCCGCACCCCCCGTAAATGCAGGGGCTGGTAGCTGGATTCGCAAGAATTCAGCCCGCGAGCATCCAACCATCTGAATTCTTGCGAATTCAGCTACCGCTTTGTCGTGAAGCCGCCAGGTTCCGTAGCCCCGTTCCCGCGTCCGCCGCGATTTTCAAGCGTGGCTTGCGCTGGTATCTTGTAGCGATCCATGGTAGTCTGGAACGAGATAAATGTGACTGAAGAGGGCCATGGAGAGGCCGCGCAAGATGAACCGTGTTTTCTGCTTTTCTTATCACCGTTACCCCTTCGGGAGCTACCCCCAACGAGGCGAAGTGTCATCGGCCGAGTCTGGGTGTCGTTTACCGATAGCAGCGTATTTGGGGTGGAATACCTAGCGAGGTTCGACCTCGGGCAAATTCTGATCCGTTAGGAAAGACTCGACTCAAACGCGACAACTTCCGCATGGCCAAGCCAAAAGTTGACAATTTCATCGACTTGCTTCGTCGCAGTGCGTTGGTCGAGAAGGACCAACTCGACCGCGTGCTGCTGGAGATGAAGAAGCAGGTCGACGGCAAGCCGATAACCGACGTTGACTTCGTCGGCGCCAGCCTGATCGAGGCCGGGCTGTTGACCGGCTGGCAGTGCGATAAGCTGATGGAAGGCCGGCACAAGGGGTTCTTCCTGGGCAAGTACAAGCTGCTGGACCATCTGGGGACCGGCGGAATGAGCAGCGTGTACCTCGCCGAGCACGTGCTGATGCAGCGTCGCGTGGCCATCAAGGTGCTTCCCAAGCACCGCGTCGAGGACTCTTCCTATCTGGCCCGATTCCACCGCGAAGCCCAGGCCGCCGCCGCGCTGGATCACCGTAACATCGTGCGGGCGTACGACGTCGACAACGACGGGGATATTCACTATCTGGTGATGGAATACGTCGAGGGACGCGATCTGCAGGTGATAATCAAGGCTGACGGGCCGTTGAAATACGGCGACGTGGCCGACTATATCCGCCAGGCGGCCGACGGACTGCATCACGCCCACTGTGCCGGATTGATCCACCGCGACGTAAAACCGGCGAACTTGTTGGTCGATCAGAAGAACGTGGTCAAGGTGCTCGATCTCGGCTTGGCACGGTTCACCGACGAGGACAAGGCCTCGCTTACCGTAGCCTACGACGAAAACGTGCTGGGAACCGCCGACTACCTGGCGCCCGAACAGGCGATCGACTCGCACGGCGTCGACGCCCGGGCCGATATCTACAGCCTGGGCTGCACGATGTACTACCTTCTGACGGGTCATCCGCCGTTTCCGGACGGCACCTTGCCGCAGCGGCTGATGATGCATCAGAAGCAGGAGCCGCCCAGCATTCGCGACGATCGTCCCGACGCGCCCGAAGACCTCATCCGACTCTGCCGGCGGATGATGGCAAAGAAGCCCGACGACCGCTTCCAAACGACCGCCGAGGTGGCCGAGGCGATGTCGCGGTGGTTGGCCGAGCATGGGCATTCGGTCGATTCGGACTCGGGTAGCGGATCGTCGTCGGGTCGCTTGGCGGCGGCCGCTTCGCCTCGCGGCGAATTGAACGCGGCGGGGAGCGGTCGGCCGCCTGTCCACCGAAACCCCAAGTCGGGTAAGCCGCCGCGGCGGACCAAGCCTTCGTCGGCCATCGGATCGGCCGCCACCGATACGTCGGCGAATCTCGATCGGGGCACGCTGAAGGGCTCAAGCAGTGCGTCATTTCCGGGGATTCTTACCGGTGGTTCGGCAGTCAAGTCGGGCAGTGCAAAATCGCTGCCGGTAGCCAAGCCGCCAAAAGAGAAGTTGCCAAAAGAGAAGTTGCCAAAAGAGAAGTTGCCAAAGGAGAAAACGCCGAAGGAGAAAACGGCGAAGGAAAAAACGGCGAAGGAGAAGCCCTCGGAAGAGAAACCTCCCGAAGAGAAACCTCCGGAGGAGGAGTTCAGCCTCGATGTTATCGCCCGAGACACATCTCCCATGGTTGCCCGGGTCCGCTCGCGACACCAGATGACCAAGGAGCAGATCGCGAATTATCAGTCGCGCGAGAAGGACACGCCGATTTGGCTCTGGGCACTGATCGGCGCCGGCTTCGTGATTGTCCTCCTGCTCCTGATGGCCGTGCTGGCCAACTGATTCCGAAGGGGCGAGGGGCGAGGGACGAGGGGTGAGGGGCGAGCGGAAGACCGGCCGGTGAGCCATGAGCCATGAGTGTTGAGCCTTTAGCAAGCCAGGTTCTTCCTTGGCTCACTGCTCACTGCTCACTGCTCACTGCTCACTGCTCACTG
>CAZDHN010000776.1:0-2912 GCA_964505115.1 uncultured Planctomycetaceae bacterium | reverse complement strand
AATTCATCCCCGGACACCGCTTCCAATAACTCGTTGTATACGAACTACTTGCGACCAATTCAACGGTATTGGAGCAAGCCCGGCCGCTAAATGTTGAATTGATCACCAACCGCCGAACACATGCCACGTCCAATACCAAAAGAAGCAGTCGCCACGGAGCACGATTCCTTCCTGGATATCGTGGCCAATATCGTGGGCATACTGATCATCCTGGTGATGGTGGTCGGCGTGCGCGCCAAGAATGCGCCGATTGTAGTGGCCCTGCCGAGCGAGTCCAGTCGGGTGTCGGCCGCCGAGTTGGAGAAGGAACGGGAGAACGAGCGGCTGTTGCACAACGACGTCCTGCAACTGGCCGAGCAAACCCGATCGGTCCACGAGGAGACGCTCCGCAGGGACCAATTACGCGACAACATGGCCGTCCGGGTGGCTGCTTGGGAACGTGAAAACGAGTCGCGACGTGGCAATCTCGACGCCCGGTCGCAAGCCGAATTCGATCTAAAGAACGGCCTGGCATCCGCCCAAGCCAGCCTGAATGAACTTCTTCAAGAGCGGGAGCGTACTCTCCAAACCGAGTCCAAACCAGTACTCGTCGAAAGCTATCCCACCCCGTTGAGCAAGACAGTACACGGGCGCGAGGCGCATTTTCAACTTCGCGACGGCCGGATAGCGTACGTGCCTTGGGACGAGTTGCTCAATCGGTTCGTGGCCGACGCCAGGCAAAAGGCCCATAAGCTGCATCACACGCCGGAACTGACCGAGACGGTCGGCCCGGTGGGCGGGTTTCGGCTCCGCTACACGCTGGTCCGTCGCGAACTATCGCTCGATTTGCAGATGGCAAGCGGTCGCAGTGGCAGTTATCCCGTGCTGCTGGTGGCGAAGATGATTCCCGTCACGAGCCAACTTGGCGAGACGTTCGACGAGGCCCTGTCCGAAGGGTCGGAGTTCCGCCGGATACTATCGCGACACAGGCCGGGCCGGACGACGATAACGCTCTGGACCTATCCCGACAGCTTCGACCTCTACCGCGGCTTGAAAAAAGAGTTGTACCGGATGGAATTCCCAACCGCCGCCCGCCCGCTACCCTGGGGCGTCCCCATCAGCGGCTCTCCCGAAGGCACCAAGTCGGCGGCGGAGTAGGCACGCGTCACCTTGGCCCTACCTTTACAACGGGTTCGCGTGTGATAGAACATGGGGAGGAATGTTCGGTTGGTGCATGCGCATATCAAAGGGCTCCATTGGACCGCAATGTGAAACGGGCGTAAGGGAGGATTTATCAATGACGACGATGATCACCGACCCCTCACTGGAAGAGAGCCTTAAGGCCCAGCGGCAAGTGACCGGGGCGGACCGTTACGACGAAGTCTGGGAGGGAACCTACGTTATTGACCCGTTGCCCAACGATGAACATCAAGAAATCGTCTCCCGAATGACCTCGATTCTTGAAGAGGTCATCGGCTGGCCGGGACTGGGGGAGGTGCGGCCCGGCGTAAACGTCAGCGACCGGGAGGATAACTGGAAGCAGAACTACCGTGTGCCCGACGTGGCGGTTTTCCTGCCAGACGGCACGGCTCGCAATTGCGACACATACTGGCTGGGCGGCCCGGACTTCGTGGTGGAAATCATAAGCCCCAACGACCAAACCCGCCAGAAGCTGCCTTTCTACGAGGAAGTCGGCGTGCGGGAACTGCTGCTGGTGGACCGCAACCCGTGGTCGCTGGAGCTTTTCCGGCACGACGGAAAGACACTTGCCGGCACGGGCGAGTGTACCCTGAAGCAGGAAGCAACTCTGACAAGCCGCGTTGTGCCGCTGGAATTCAAACTCGTTGCGGCCGACCCGCGCCCTCTGATCGAAGTCAGGCAACTCGACGGCCAGAAGCACTGGCTGGTTTAGTCCCGTAGGTTATGCTTCAGCATAACAATCAGGCCGAAGGCGTTATGCTAAAGCTACGTGGTCGTCATGCTCACGTAGCGTCAATAATGCCGCCCTCGACGGCGGCGGCAATCTGGTCTAGCTGGTCGAGGCTGATTGCCAGCGGGGGCATAATCACCACGACGTTGGCCAGGGGCCGCAGCAGCACGCCTTCGCCGCGAGCGTAATCGCAGACTCGCGCGCCGCGCTTCTCCTCCCAGGGGTACGGCTCCTTCGACGCCCGGTCGCGCACCAGTTCGATCCCGGCCATCATACCGCATTGACGCACGTTGCCGACGTGTGGAAGCTCGGCGATACGGGCGAAATGTTTTTCCAGCCGGGCGATCTTCTCCGGAAGCCGCTGGAGCGTTTGCTCCTCCTCGAACACGTCGAGCGAGGCAATGGCCACCGCGGCACCCAGCGGATTGCCTCCGTAGGTATGGCCGTGGAAGAACGTTTTGCTCTGGGCGTAGTCTCCCAGGAAGGCTTCCCATATCTCGTCGGTGGCAAGCGTGGCGGCCAGCGGCAGGTATCCACCGGTGATGCCCTTGGCCAGACAGAGCAAGTCGGGCGTGACATCTTCGTGCTGGCAGGCGAACATCCGGCCGGTTCGACCCATTCCGACCGCCACCTCGTCGGCCACCAGCAGCACGTCGTGGCGCCGCGTAAGCTCCCGAGCGCCGCAGAGGTATCCGGCCGGATGGACGATTATTCCGGCGGCCCCCTGCACCAGCGGCTCGATCACCATGGCCGCGATTTCCTCGTGGTGTTCGGCCAGCACCTTTTCGAGCTGATCGAGGTGGTATTGGAGCAGGTTCTCGACCGTAACGCCCTCGGGCGTTCGGTAGGGGTCGGGCGTGGGCAGGCGGATCGGCTCGAACAGAAGCGGCCGGAACGTTGCATGGAACCGGTCGACCCCGCCCACGCTGACGGCGCCCAGCGTGTCGCCATGGTAAGCGTTATTCAAGGCAACGTATTTGGTTTTCTTGGGGCGTGGCTCATC
>CAZDHN010000775.1:0-2919 GCA_964505115.1 uncultured Planctomycetaceae bacterium | reverse complement strand
TGCACATCCGCGCTTCGACCGCCCGGGCGGGACCCAGCAGATATTGCAGCAGGTCGATGTAATGGAAGGCGTGCTGAATGGTCACGCCCGCCCCGCTGCGTCGCTCCGATCGCCAGGCGTCTTGATGGTAATACTCGATTGTCCGATGCCACTTCATCACGGCGTCGGCCCGGAGTATTCGCCCAAAGCGGCCTTCCTCAATCGCTCGTTTCATCTGTTGGATCGGCTGGCGCACCCGGCATTGCACGAAGATGCCAAACTTCCGTCCGGCGGCGGCGCAGGCGTCGATCATCCGGTCCGTATCGGCCAGCGACATGGCGGGCGGTTTCTCCGAGAGCACGTGCCTGCCGGCCGCGGCGGCCGCCAGCACGGCGTCGGTATGCAGATGGTTGGGCGTGACGATGTTGATCACCTCGACCCGCGGATCGGCCAGCATCTCGGCCAACTCGGTGTAGACGTTCGCCTCCGGCGCGAAGTCGGTGGCGAGTTTCGCGGCACGCTCCCTCTGAACATCGCAGACGGCCACCAACCGGGCTTTTTCCGACTTCCGCAAAGCGTCGGCATGAAGGGCCGAGATCATTCCCGCGCCGACTATTCCAAATCCGACAGCCATGGTTGAGTCTCCCGTGATGGTTGTGCTACGAACAGGGGCTAGGGGCCAGGGACGAGGGGCCAGGGACGAGGGGCCAGTAATTTCGGCGTGATCGTGCTCTCACAATACTCACCCCTGGTCCCTGACCCCTGGCCCCTCTTCCACTTGTTACGGCAACGTCGCGCTACGCTGCAACCTCGGCCTACGGATGCAGTATCACCTTCAGCGCGCGTAGTGCTTCGAGTTCTTCAAAACCTTTTTCCCATTCGTCCAACGGAAGGCGATGGGTGATTACTTTCTCGGCCGGAATTTGGCCGGTCGATATCAGATCGATCGTGCGGTTCCAGCTTGTGTAGCTGGTGGAGAGGCAGAAATGGATGTCGACCACTTTGAAGGCCGCCTGCTCCCAGGGGAAGTCGACCGTGCGGCCGCCCGTCAAACCGATCGCACAGATGCGGCCCTTTTTGCGAACCAACTCGACGGTGGCGGCGATAGCCGGCGGAGCGCCCGAACATTCGACAACCAAATCGGCGCCGATCCCGCCAGTCAGGTCCATTACGGCCTGGGCCACGTTATCGCGGGCGACGTTCAGCACGGTCGGGAAGCCGAGTTCCCGAGCTTTTTCCAGCCGGAGTCCCTCGTCCGGCGGCGCGCCGACCATCACTACGTGCCGCGCGCCGGCGGCTCGGGCGGTCAGCCCGGCCAGCAGCCCAATCGGACCGGGCCCGAGCACCACGACGAAGTCGCCCGCCACGATGCCGGCCCGTTCGATCACGTCGTGTACCGTGTTGGCGGTCGGTTCCACGACGGCCGCGGTATCGAAATCCATGTTGTCGGGGATCCGGTGCAGAAGCTGCTCGGGCATAACCAGATACTTGGCCATCGAGCCGTGCTTACCCCAGCCGGGACTTCGCTTCTGGGCACAGATTTGCACGTTGCCCGTCCGGCAGAGGTAGCACTGGCCGCAGTGTCGGGTGTGCGGCTCGCCCACCACGCGGTCGCCCTCCTGGTAGTGCTGGCAGTCGGGACCGAGTTCGACGATCACGCCGGCGAACTCATGTCCGAGAATAACCGGCGGCCAGTAGGGAAAGCGGTCGTACTTCACATGCACATCGGTACCGCAGATACCGCTGGCGTGGATCTCGATGAGCACCTCGCCGCTAGCGGGCCGAGGTTCCGGCATGTCCATCAGTTCCAGATGGCCAACGCCCTTTTGAGTTTTTACGAGTGCTTTCATTGTAGCGTTCCAGGGCGTTGTGAGTTGTGGGTTGTCTTCGCAATTCTCCCCTCTCCCTTTGGGAGAGGGGCCGGGGGTGAGGGCCTTAATCGCTTCGCAAAGGTCAACGACCTGAAGTCACAACTTCTCGCTGATTCTCCCTCACCCTAACCCTCTCCCAAAGGGAGAGGGGACCTAACCTTCACCACACCAACGAATGGCGAAATCGGCTAACATGCGGCCGGCTTCGGCGATGTCGGCTATGGCGATCTGCTCTTCGTTGCCGTGCGCATGGGCCAACGTGCCGGGGCCGTAAACCACGGACGGTATGCCAAGCTGATTATTGTAAAACCAGGAATCGCAGGAGGCCGTCATGGCGTCCACCTCGACGGGCAACCGCCAATCGGCAGCGCACTGCTTGAGCCCCACGACCAGCGGATGCTCGGGGTCCAGCACGTGGCTATCGTGCCGGTACATGAACTCCAGCGTAACCCGATCGGCCAGCCGCCGATCGTCGCTGTTGTCGAGCACGGCACGCATCTCGTCGATCACCTGATAGCGAGTTTTGTTGGGCAGCAGTCCGAGCACGCCTTCCACAACCGCTCGGGCGGGCGCCGTTGCCGGCCAATCGCCCGCCGTGCAGCGACCGAACGTAATCGGCATGGGGTTCTCGTACTTGTCGAAAAGCGCGATGCCGCGCGAGTCGGCCAGCAGGTCGTCGTGATATTGTTCGAGCAGGTCCATCGCCTTTCGGGCCAGCGTAAGCGCGCTAACCGTATCGCCCGCCCGCCCTGAGTGGCCCGGCTTGCCCTGGCAAAGCAGCCGGAACCAGACCGCGCCTCGCACGCTGGTATAGATTCTGTTTGTGGTGGGCTCCATTACGATGCAAGCATCAGCCTCTTCGCCCGCGCGAACCATGGCCAGCGTGCCGTTGCCGCCGTTCTCTTCCTCGTTGACCAGGTGGGCGATGACGTCGCCCGGCAGCGTGACGTCGAGTTGCTTTAGCGTGGCCAGGATCAGGTAGATTGTGGCGACCTGCCCCTTGGCGTCGCAAGCGCCCCGGCCGTGGACGACGCCGTCGGCCGTTACCGGCTCGAACGGTTTGATCTGC
>CAZDHN010000774.1:0-2922 GCA_964505115.1 uncultured Planctomycetaceae bacterium | reverse complement strand
GCCCCGGCAACGCCCGGGGTGGATGGTTTGACGGGAACCGGCACCCTGAAATGGCGCGCCAAATCCGTCGGGCTCAGGTCCACGGATAGCCGGACCGGTAGGATTCGCTCACACGGCATCGCATGTAAGGCAGGCATGCGACGTTGGAGGCGGATGGAGACGAGAATCCCGAAATACGGTCGTTATTTGAGGCATCCCGCAAAACGTATGAGTAAACGAGAATGCGGGTATGAGCCAAGTGGCATCGGCGTCGCGGCATACCTCCGTCTTGGAGGGCGATCATCATCGATTACCGGTAACTTCGGAACGCCTACCGAACTCCATCTACCCTACCTCGTCCGCTTGACTGAGCAACCTCCGGGTGGTATGGTGGCAAGCGTGGCAGCCCGGCTCTCGCATACGGGCGGGGGGCGTCTGGCATTTCCTCACGCAACCAGCAGTTCCTGTCAATGCCGTGATGACTCATAGTGCCAATACGGGAGGCGGGTCGGGGCCCAGTGCTCCCGATTCGACATCCACGAGCCTGCTCGAGCGGGTCAAGGCCCGGGATGCGGAGGCGTGGGGCCAATTGGTGAAGTTGTATGGCACGTTGGTCTACGACTGGTGCCGGCAGAGTGGGCTGCACGGCGAGGATGCCGCGGATGTTGGACAAGAGGTCTTCGGGGCTGTGGCGACCAAGGTGGCCGAGTTCCGCCGTGATCGCCCTGGCGACAGCTTCCGGGGTTGGCTCTGGACGATCACTCGCAACAAGATCCGCGACCATTTCCGACAGAAACAGGGGCGGGCTCAAGGCCAGGGCGGTACCGATGCCCAGCGGCGGCTTGCCCAGGTCCCGGAGCATCCGCCGGATTCATCGGCCACGGGCCGTCACCCAGCACAAGGCAGCGATTTAGAGCATCGCGCCATGGACCTTGTGCGTGCCGGCGTCGAAGATCGTACTTGGCAGGCATTCTGGCTGGTCGGCGTGGAGGGACGATCTCCGGCCGATGCAGCGGAAGAACTGGGGATCAGCGTACAAGCGGTCTACGACGCTAAGTACAGAATACGCAGACGGATACGGCAAGAACTCAGTGATCTGACCGATTGATAACCCACCCGACAGGCGGATTTTCCGAAAAGTCGTGCGAGATGCTTCCGTTGTTCTTGTAGAGGCGAAGTTGTCACTGGCGTTCAACCTCAGCGAGGGTCTCAAGACACCGCGCCTCACCAGATCGGGGGCCTGACCGCAGCGGCACGCTGAAAACGGGAAGGAAGACGGGCCGATGTCCGGTACGAACTGTCCTAGCCGTGAGGACCTCCTGGCATATCACCGGGGGGAACTCTCCGAAGAACTCGCTGACCCGCTAATCTCCCATATCGGCTCCTGTGTTGACTGCCAGGCCGTGCTGGAGACATTCGACGACGTGGATGACACGTTCATTGCACGGTTGCGTCAACCAGCCGCTGAAAGCCCATACGCGGCGGAGCCTCAACGCCAAGAGTTAGTAGCACGGGCAAAGGCCCTGGTCCCGGCGGGCGGCCAGTCCGTCGACCCGCCCTCCACCGAGACCTTCGTGGTCAGGGAACTGGGCGAATACCAACTCTTGGAAAAGCTCGGCCAAGGCGGCATGGGCGCCGTGTACAAAGCACGGCAGACGAAGCTCAAAAAGATCGTCGCGCTGAAGGTGCTTCCAAAAGAGCGCATGCAAGACCAACGGGCGGTCGCCCGTTTCGAGCGGGAGATGGAAGCTGTCGGGGCAGTTGATCACCCAAATATCGTGCGGGCGATGGACGCCCGCGAAATCGACGGTACACATGTCTTAGTGATGGAGCACGTCGACGGGCTGGACCTGACCGAACTGGTCAAGCGGTGCGGGCCGCTCGGGATCGCCGACGCCTGCGAACTGATCCGTCAGGCCGCTTTGGGGCTCCAATGCGCCCACGAAAACGATCTGGTCCACCGCGACATCAAACCATCGAACCTGATGCTTTCTGTTGGGGGGCGTGGGGCGAGGGTCGAGAGGCGAGGGGTAAAGGGTGAGGGCAGCCAGTCTGCTCCTCCCGCCCCTCACCCCTCGTCCCCCGCCCCTCTTGTCAAGATCCTCGACCTGGGCCTGGCGCTACTGGGGACCGATCAACCGGCCGGCGAGGAGATGACCGGCACGGGCATCGCCATGGGTACGTCCGATTACATGGCGCCCGAGCAGGCCGTCGACAGCCACAACGTCGACATCCGGGCCGACATCTACGCGTTGGGCTGCACGCTATTCAAACTGCTGACCGGCCGTGCGCCGTTTAGCGACGCGCAACATAAGAGCAATCTCGAAAAACTGATGGCCCACATGAAGGAGCCGCCGCCGTCGATCGAGTTGCTGCGCGGCAACGTGCCCAAGGCGTTGGCCGCGTTGATCGCGCGGATGCTGGCCAAGGAGCCGGCCGAGCGTCCGGCCACGCCGGCGGAAGTTGCCGCGGCGCTGGCGCCATTTTCGGCCGACGCCGATCTGGCTGCCCTGGCAACCTGGGCCCAAAACCCGGCCGAAGCGCGGCCTAAGTTGCAACCATCCCACGGCAGCACCGAAGAACTCCACTCCTCCGCCCTGGCCGGCACCGCACCGTACGTCCCCCGTCCCTCAGCCCCCGGCTTTGCCGGGGGACGCGTGGCGGGGCTCGCGGCCGGCGCTGGCTCCCGCCCATCCCCCGGCAAAGCCGAGGGCTCCGGGCAGGGCGTTTCCAAAGCTCCCCGCTCCCTCTGGCAGAGTGCCAGGGTGAGCGCTTCTCGCCACCGCAGCCCGGTCAAAATCGCCATCGCCGCAATGTTCCTGGGCTTTGGCCTGATGGCCGCCCTTGGCATCATCATCACCATCCGCCACCCCGACGGCCGCGAGACGGTCGTCGACGTGCTCGAGGGAAGCCGCGTAGCGATGAAAGGCGACCGCATGGACG
>CAZDHN010000773.1:0-2922 GCA_964505115.1 uncultured Planctomycetaceae bacterium | reverse complement strand
CACAACGCAGAAGGCGGGTGGAGCACCGGCCGGCACCGAGTACCGCGTTCGCATTGTCGCCGATCCGGGTTTCGCCGCCCGATATAGGATCACCGACGACGACAAGGTCCGGGCGATCGAGAAATCACTCGCCGCACTGCCCCGCAAGTACCGCGACTATCGCACCTCCGGCCTGAGCTATACGGTCGAGCCCAAGCAGAACGAGTTCGATATCAAGCTGGGAAATGAGTAGTCCGCGTGTGCCACTGGCTCTGCCAGTGCTCCCGTAAGAGCGTCACGAAAGCCCAAACCACTGCACTGGCAGAGCCAGTGGCAAGCACCCCAATTTCAGAACCAAGTTGTGACGATGTCTTTCTTAAAGCTAGACAAGCGGCCCTTGATCTCCCAGATTCTGAGGATCATGTTCGGCCGGCTGTCCAGTAGCTTGTCCATGTCCTTGTCCAGGTATCGCAACTCATCCTCGGTGATGCGGACCGGTTGATGTACGAGCCGAACGCGATCGGGTATTTTGAAGAGTTTGGGTGAAAGCACTATCAGCCGAACCGTCGTCTGGCCCGTCTCCGCCCGAGTGATTCGCATCGGATAATAGAGGAACTTCGTGGCGAAGCGGTACTGCACGGCCTCCTTGCTAACGGTGTCGGTCCCCAGTTCGACGACGTTGAAGGCGAACCAGGTGAAGCCGTCGCTAAGGTACTCCTTGACGACCAGTTCCAACGGCCGGGGGATTGTCGGGTTGTCGACACCCGACTTCTTCAAGTACGCCTTCACCCAATCGACAAACCGGCGGCGGTCGAGCACGCGAACGACCGAGATGTCGTGGGCGCCGATCTTCTTCTGCAGCGTAACCTCGCCGGCCGGCGGCCGAGCGGCATCGGCGACGCTTAGCGCGCCCCCGAATTGCCCCATCTTCGCCAACAGCCGGGGCTGGAGTTTCCGGTTGATAAGCCGGGTAGCTTCGACGAAGACATCGGTGTTACCCTTCTTGACGGCCGGCTCGGATGGAAAGGGGATCACCTCCAGCACCTTGGTCTTCCGCGAGGCTCTCAGGTCGGTCGACAGCAGCAGGATTTCTTCGCGACCGTTGTAAGCCAGCACCGCCCGCTGGTTCGGCTCGAAGATTTCCACGCCCGGCTCAAAGGGTATCGAACCGCAATCGGCCAGCACCGGCGGCCCGGCCAAGCCGACCACGACAAACAAGAACAACCAAACCGTTCGATTCATCGCATTCTCCTTCCGTAAGTGTTCGGGAAGAACGCAAACCACCAATATGGTACAGCTTACCACGGACTTGCGAAAGCGGAAAGCGGCGGAATGAATTGTCAAGGATATTCCGCTTTCCGCTTTCGGCTTTCCGCTTTACTTCACGGGCACCAGATCGAGCACGATCAGTTGGGGCCGGCAGAGGAATCGGAGTCGGGGGGCGCCGCCGCGTTCCATGCCCACCCCGCGCGAGACGAGCAACTTGCGACCGCCGGACAACTCGGTCAGACCGACCGCCCAACTCCGTGGTACGGAGCAGTGCATCATCAGCGGACCGATAAAGGGCAGCCGCACCTGGCCGCCGTGCGTATGGCCGGCCACCAGCAGGTCGGCGTCGACTTGACCCAGGGCGAAGTTCGGGCAGTGTCCCAGGACGAGATGAAAGCGGTCGGAATCCTCGCGGGATACCTTCAAGTCCGGGTTGAAGGAGTCGCCACAGCCCAGGCAGGTCAGATGCAATCCGGCCGTGTCGAACGATCGGGTGGTTTCCACGGTGGTGACGGGCAGGCCTTCATAGAGTTTGGCCCACTCGGACGGATCGACGTTGCCACGCACCGCATAAACGCCGTCCGGCGCCGAGAGGCCGATCTCTCGCAGCCGCTGGTTCGCCAGACGCCAAAGCGCCTCGCGCAACTGCCACTTGATCTGAATATAATCGCCGGCAAGCAGTATCAGGTCGGGCTCTTCCTCCGCCACCCGACGAAGAACCCGCTCCTCGTACTGACCGAACTGGTCGGTCTGCAGGTCGGCCAGGATGACGATCCGTACGGGCCGATCCAACTTGTCGGTCTCGATTTGCATATAGGAGACTTCCAGCCAGGTGGGCTCGATCAGGAGAGCTTCGACCGCCACGGCGACAATCAGCACCGCTCCCGCCAGACAAGCGGCCGCCCCCTTTCGCGACCCGCGCAACACGACGGCCGAAGCGATAAGCAGGGCCGGCGCGTGAAAAAACGTGGCATACGAGACGTATCGGAATATGCGAAAGTGATGCCCACCCAGTACTGCCGCCAACAGTATGGCAACGCCGGCCACGCAGACCATGGCAATACGCCAGGCCGCCCAATCGCGTTTGTATGTCAAGAAGGCCAACGCCGCCACGTCGGCCGCTGCCAGGGCAAGGTTATAGTGGAGGTTCACGGTAGTTGATGGTGGGTAGTTGATAGTTGATAGTGGGCGGTAGGAAGCAGAAAGCCGTTCGCTTTCAGCTTTCCAGAGCCCAATAGGTTAAGTGTTGCTCACACGGTGGGGTAGGGCAAATCGCCGAAAAACGGGCGGCAAGAGGGGGGGCTTGCGTAATCGCTGCCGGATACGGAGAATGATCCTCGCGCGGAACGCAATTGCTATCAAAACGGAGTCTTAACGAGGAAAGGAATCCCCCATGAGTGGAATACCCGTGCTGCACGCGGAAGGCGACTGTATCGCCCGGGCGTGGGAAAACTCGCTGATTAAGCTGAACGAGTCGGGCTGCCGGATCAATACGCAGTACGACAAGCCGGACGATCTACCCAGCCGCGACGCCACCATGATCATCACGGTGGCCGACCCGACTGCCGAACCGATGATTCATCGCGATTTTCCGGGCGGGTTCGAGGAACTCCAAGAGTACGTGATGGAGGTCTGCGACGGGATCAAGGACCATTGCGTGCGCGACCCGAACGA
>CAZDHN010000772.1:0-2929 GCA_964505115.1 uncultured Planctomycetaceae bacterium | reverse complement strand
GCCAAAATATTTTCAGAAAAACGGATTTCCGGGCAGGACTGGCGAAGTTGGGTTAATGGCCTGTGAGTGTGCAGAACTTCAGGCTAGCGGGCCGACGTCGAGTAGGAGTGGCACCCAAAGCGACTCGCGCCAAAAGCCACAAGCCCAAAACCGACAAGCTTGGACGGCCCGCGGCTTCGATCAGGCCGCTTTCTTTTTGCGGCGGACGGGCTTGGGTTTCCAGCGGCGGTGGAGCCACCAGTATTGGTCGGGGGCCTTGCGGATGAGGCGTTCCAGGCAGGCCGTATACCATTCGGTCAGACCGCGCACGGTGCCCAGCCGGTCGTCGGCCGTGAGCGGATCGACGATGTCCGTGCAACGCACCTCGAACCGGAGCGGTCGGCCCAATCGTCGCGTGCTGCAAACGGCCAGCGGGGCGTCGTTACCCAGTGCCAGCAGGCCGATTGCTTTGTGGGTCGAGGCCGGCCGGCCGAAGAAATCGACCCAGCATCCTTTCGGGCCGGCGTGCTGATCTCCCAACAGGGTCATCGTGCCGCCGCTGGCCATTACGCGAGCGATCTGCTCGTAGCCGCCCTTCTTGGGAATGATGTACTGTCCGGTCTGGCCGCGAAAACTACACAGGAAGCGGTCGAGGTATGGGTTGTCGAGCGTTCGGGCGACCGTGTAGGTGGGGAAGCCGAGGATGCCCAGCATGAATCCACCGATTTCAAAGTTGCCGAAATGGGCCGCCACGATCACTACCGGACGGTCTTCCAGCAGAAACCGTACCAATTCTTGCTCGTCGGCAAGCCGAACGAAGTTGCGCCAGTTCGTCTCGTGGATTTTGCGTGGCGCGTGCGCTACCTCCAACACCAGTAGGAAGAGATGTTCCCACATCTGTCGGGCCAGGCGTCGGCGGTGGCGATCGGAATGTTGCGGGAAGGCCTGCTTGAGATTTTCGAGCACCACCTTCTCGCGCAGGCGAATCACATCGCAAAACACCCATGCCAGTCCGCCGGCGAGCCATTGGCCCGTCTCGATCCGCAGAGCCTGCACAAGGCAGATCAAAATGCGGACCACCAGATAGACCGAATAATCTAAAACATCCCGACGTCGCACGCGCCGTTCCTTCCATGGAGCCTCATGTTAGACAGCCGAAGCGGGATTTTCCCACGAACCGGCAAAAAGGCCAATAGCGATTTATTGGCTATCCACCGGGGGGTGGCTACACGGCTTAAAGCCCGGCAACACGATAGGTTAGCCCGGTCGCCTGCAACCGGTAATGAGGCGATTACTCGTTGTTTCTCCCGTCGCGGGCGACGGGGCTAACACGCATCTTGCCGGTCCAATATCCGACCAGCTTCTCAAAGCCCGGCAACGCCCACTTTGCGGGCTTTTAGGACCGGGTCGCTCTTTAGCGGCAATTCGACCGCACGACCCGTCTCGGCCGCCTTGTAGACACCTAGGATGATTTCGACCGACCGGCGGCCTTCCCGACCGTCGATGGCGGGCGAGCTGCCCTTCTTGATCGCCTTGACGACATCCTGGAACTGCCGGGTGTGGCCGTGGTGGCCGATGGCCGCCGGGTCGGCCGCTCCGCCACCGCCGCTGGTCTGCTCGGCCATCTGCTTCTCGATTTGCGCGTCGCGCGCCTGGCGCTTGGCGAAGTCCCACTTGATGATGTCTTCCTCTTCCATAACCGCAGAGCCGGTCGAGCCGTGGATTTCGATCCGTTTCAGATAGCCCGGGTAGACGGCCGTGCTGGCTTCGATGATCCCCATCGCGCCGTTGGCAAACCGCAGCGTTGCCATGACCGTATCTTCAACGGCGATTCGCTTGTGTGCCTGCAAGGCCATTTGGGCGCGAATCTCGACCACGGGTCCCATCAGCCAGGTGAGCAGGTCGACACTGTGGATGGCCTGATTCATCAGCGCTCCGCCGCCATCCAATTCCCAGGTGCCCCGCCAGGCGCCGCTGTCGTAATAGGCTTGCGTGCGATACCACTTGACGACGGCGTCGCCCACCGTGAGCTGGCCGAACCGGCCCTTGTCGATCGCCTTTTTTATCTCGATGCTGGGGCCGTGAAACCGCGAGGGGAAGATCGACGAGAGCACAACGCCGGCGTTCTCGCACTCGGCGATGATCTTGTCGCAACGGCGGAGCGTAATCTCCAACGGCTTCTCGACGATAACGTGCTTGCCCGCCCTGGCGGCCGCGACGGCCGGTTCCATGTGAGCACCGCTGGGCGTGCCGATGGTGACCACGTCGATAGCGTCGTCGGCCAGCATCTCCTTCAGGCTTCCGTACGCCTTGCAGCCGATCTCTTTGGCCAGCCGCTCGGCCGCGGCCGGCAGCATGTCGCAACAGCCGACCAGTTTCGCGCCGCGAACGTCGTTAATAGCGCGGGAGTGAAAGTTCGCGATCATGCCACAACCGATAATGCCAAACCCGATAGCCATTGGAGTCTCCTTGAAATGCTGGTTTGTAATGCTATATCTTCCTGCCGCTAAGAAGCCAGAATCCCCAGTAATGATTTCACATACGGGAAATTCCAGCTTCTGCGGGTCATTGTAGTATGTTCTTCGCAAAAGACAATTGCAGAGAGCTGTCACAAGTATGTCAGTATGCCATAAGTGTGTCACAAGTTTTGTCGCAAGTTTGTCACAAGTTATTCATTGCTTGATTCATTTGCGATCCTCATTACATACACTATGTTATTAGTTTCGCCCATGCGAAAGCCAATTTTCTTATCGGGGATTCTGGGATTTTGGTGGCAGGAAGATGCTTGGGGCAATGGTCGGGTAATGGCTGGAGGGAGTGGGGAGGTGCGTTTTCAGAACAAAGGAGAGTTGTAGTTGATGCTTTTCAGGGAACCTCGCGGCTGGCATTCGTTGTCTTCCAGGCCGGTTCACCGGTCTTTTCCGCCGAAGGCGGTATTAGGCCCGTGCTT
>CAZDHN010000771.1:0-2932 GCA_964505115.1 uncultured Planctomycetaceae bacterium | reverse complement strand
CCGCAGAAAGCACCGGCCAAACCCGGCTGAACGGCCTCGCCTGGCGCGGGCGGCAGTTGCGGGAGTTCCTTCCACTGCAACTGGGCATTGGCCGTCGCGACCAGCAGAGCAACACAACATATGGTCGAGCAGAGTTTTTGCATCATATCCATAAGCTCATTGCAGGGTCACGACAACCACGTCGTGAAGTTCGATCTTGGGCACAACGATACGACCGTCCGCGTCGACCGTCAATTCCGTTCCGGCGATAGCCAATCGGGCCGACTTGACCTTTTGATTCGGCAGTTGCAGCGCGATGTTTCGGGCCGGAACAAGCTGCCAACCGCGGCGACCTTGCGGCAATTCCTTGCCCTTGACGCCCGGCAGATTCAGGCCGCGAAAGCCCGAATCTCCCTCGGGCATCATGTGCGATACGTTAAGCAAATGCACCCAACGCTCTTTCGGGTTGCCGGGATTCTCGAACATGTTGGCGACCAGCGAAGTCGGGGCTTCGACAACCAGCGGTAGCGGCTGTCGGCCAATGGCCTTAAGCAGAGCCTCGCCCGGCGCGGCCTCGCGCTGGCGGCACCAGGCCAGTCCGGGATTGGCCGGCAGATACGTCACCTGGCCGTCGCCCAGCTTCTTATCAACTGGCTTGGACAAATCGACTTGAAGGAGGGCCTCAAGTTGTGGCGTTTCCAGCTTCTCGCCCCACTCGTCGTAGCGACCAGTCCGGGCCGTGGTCAGCAGATTTCCACCCGCCCGGGTCCAAACGACGAGCGTGGCGAAATCTTTCGCAGCCAGCGCCGCCGCGTCGGGCAACACGAAGGTGCGGTATCGGGCGAGCGTTTTGGGGTCGAGTTGGTTCTCGAAGACGAACTCGAACGGCACGTGGTTCTCGCTCAACAGCATCCAGGTACCCAAGAGGCCGTCGTGGTAATCGTCGAGGTTCGTGGTCTCGGCGATATGGCCCCAGAAATCGTGCGTGTTCTGCGAAACGAGCACGCCCACGTCGGCCACGTACTTCCGCGAGAAATAGGGCTCGCGCAGGGCCGCTTGGGTGTGAATCCGCGCGGAGATTTCCGCGGGCCCGGCAAACGTGCCATGCCAGGGCGTGATGCCGTGCGTGGGTCCGGCCAGCAGGAAAGTGAGCAGCTCCAGTTCGTGCCAGGCCCAGTCGATGTTCTTCTCGCCCGTGGTGTAGCTCGTGCTGCCGGTGCGCCACATGTCGGTATGCTCGGGGTTCATGTCGCGGCCGATTCGGGCTTTGAATCCCAGCATCATCCACTTTCTGTGCGGCGAGCGATCGTGGCTATGCTGAGAGACACCCAAGCCCTCCAACCGCCACATGGGGATGCCGGTCTCCCAGTCCTTATTGGCAAACGGCCAGATGTTCGTGTTGAACGTGCAAGTCGCCTTTGGGTTGACCTCGTGTATCTGGTCGCGGAAGTAGCGAGCGACCGAAAGCAAACGTTCGTTCCGCCAGCGGACCCAACGCTTGAAGGTCGCATCGGTCCAGTCGACTTTCGTCGGCAGTTCCAGGCCTGTGTCGGCCTTGAACCGGGCCTTGCAGAAATCGCATACACAACCCGGCCGCGACGGATGGGGAATGCCGCCCAGGTAGAAGCCGTCGAAGAAAAACCCGTCCAAATCGAAGGCGGCCGCCTGCCGCAATAGCTTGGCGTGCTGCTCGATGTAGGGCGAACTGACCACGCACATCCCCATCCGAGCCTTGTCGTTCGACGGGCGGTCGGGGTCGTCGATGAACTTCATCCGCCACTGCGGGTAGCGCTTGGCGATCACGTAGTCGTCAACCTTGCGCGTGTCCTGGATATTGAACACCACCCAACTGAATACCTTCATGTTTCGCGCGCGAAGCTGGCGGATAACCTCGGGCAGGTAGGCCGGATCCATGCGCGGGTCGGGCTCGGCCAAATCGGTGGGAAAGAAAACGTAACCCTTGCCGTTCATCGTGCCCAGCGTGACGATGTTCGCTCGCTCGGCCGCTAATAGCTCGGCGAAGGCGACCGGATCGGAGATCGGCGGACGCCGTTCGATGTGGCGAATCCGATCGATCGCCCGCTCGGGTGAAGCCCAGTTGATCGGCTGTAGCGTCCTGGCATCGACGGGCAGCTTGTCGAGCGGCTCCACGCGCACTTCGTCGACAATCATCAACAACGTCCGGCCGTGTTCGTTGGCCGGCTTGCGCGGGAAGACTGCTCGAGCGCTGACCGTAAACTGTTCGGCATCGCCGACCGCTTCGCCCGGCACGTAGAACGAATACTCCGAGGCACGATCCCCTTGGCCGGTGATTACCGTGCTGAACTTCTCGCCGGAAGAAAGAATCACGGCCCCGCTGAAGTCGGCCTTCAGCGTGACCTTGTGCGGGCGTTTGGGTTCGACGGGCAGCCGTAGCGTAAACTGGTTGCCGGTCCAACGAAAGGTCACCTTGCGGACAAAGGGGATCTTCGACCGCGGCAACGGCCCTTCGCGTGCATGGAAGCCGTCGGCCAGATAAGCTTCATCGCCCGGCGAGCCGATGTCGATAACCGTAGCCGCGCCGGCCGGCACGATCATCGCAACCAATATGGCAACCACGAACAGGTTCAAGATACACGGGCGCTGGCAAACCAACATGCAATGACTCCAAAGGCAGGCCGAGGGAGGGAGTTTCCCGTTCAACGGTACGAATGGCATTCTCGCCAATCGTCTTTGTGCTGTCAAATGGCGACCTGAAGGTAACACGGGTGGCGGCTACTTGGCCGGGTTCACCATTATCTCGTCGACGAACAACGAGCAAAGGAAAAAGGGGACATTCTACTTTTGCAGGGAGGATAGGGTCTTGGAAAGGCAGAATGTCCCCCTTTTCCCCTTTTCCCTCGGTCAGGGGTCAGGGTCAGGGTGGGCTCCCAAAAATGTGGAGATATGTGGTGTTCATTTTGGTCCGGTTTTG
>CAZDHN010000770.1:0-2942 GCA_964505115.1 uncultured Planctomycetaceae bacterium | reverse complement strand
CGTGGCAAATGCCAAGCCAATGCGAGAGAAGCCGTTGAGCGTCCCTCGCTTACGCTTCGGGTTACGATTGGTCCATGAAGAATCCGGCTAAGCCCCCAGAAGGACTGCAAAGTCAGCTTCCGCGGGCCGAATCGCGGCCCGGCTAACAGTCACAAGTCGACAGCGTAAGTGGAGCGGCCAGCCTACACTTCCTTCGGCACCACGTATGGCGCTCGTTGCTCGGGCTCGTTCAGCAGGCGGTCGGCCTCGTCGTCGCCGATGACCTTTTCGGTCTTGGGGTCGAACTTCAGCGGTCGGCCTACCTGATAAGCGGTTCGGGCCAAGAGCGTCAGAGCCATCGACTTGTGCCCCTCGGCCACGTCGGCATGAAGCAGCTTGTGGTCGCGCGCGCGGCAGGCGGCGATCCAGTTCTGGAAGTGCGGCAGGTCGGCCATGGTGTGCTCCGGGTCGACCTTCGCCGGGCCCGGCTCGCACTTCAACCCGAAGAAAGTGCGGTAACTCGAGTAGTCGGGAAAGATCTGGTAGCCCTTGGTGCCGAAGAAGATCGTTCCCACCGGGAAGTCCTTCTGCACGAAGGGGTACTGCCAGCGGAAGCCGGCCTCGCTGTTGGTGTACCAGGAGCGATGCTCGTAGGTGACCATCGGCTTGCCTTCGCCGAACTGGTAGGTAGCGACGAAATGCGTGGGCGAGGTGCGGTCGTCGTCTTTGTGGACGAACTTGCCGCCGCCCACCGAGACGTGCGTGGGGTGCTCGTCGAGCCCCAGTCCCCAGCGGATAATGTCCAACTCGTGTACCGCCTGGTTGGCGAACGGGCCGCTGCTGAGATCCAACAACCAGTACCAGCGACGGAAGGAGAAATTGCTGAATGGCCGCATCGCCTTGGGGCCCAGCCACTTGCTCCAGTCGAGCCCCTCGGGAACGGGCGCGGGGGTGATTTTGCCCAGGTTGCCGCGGATTTTGTAGTCCAGCCCTCGGGCCATGTAGAGGTCGCCAACCACGCCGTCCTTGAGCTGCTGGATGCCCTCGCGGATGTTCGGGCTGGATCGGTTCTGGGTGCCGTGCTGGACCATGCGGTTGTACTTCCGCGCGGCGGCCAGCATCTGCCGACCCTCGAACAGATTGTGGCTAAACGGCTTCTCGACATAGCAGTCCTTGCCCGCCTGACAGGCCCAAATCGTCGAAAGCGAGTGCCAGCGGTCGCCCAAGCCGTTGGTCACGGCGTCGATCGACTTATCGTCGAACATCTTGCGCATGTCGTCGTAGACGGCCAGCTTCTTGCCTTCCAGGTCGGGATAGCTCTTGGCGGCCCCGGCTAGCTTCTTCTGGTTGCAGTCGCAGATGGCGGCGATTTCGACGTTTTCGCCGCTCATTTGGGCGAGCGCCCGGACGTGCGAATGCATCCGGCCACCCAGGCCGAGTAACCCAACACGCACCCGATCGTTAGCGCTGGCCGCCGAGCGAGCAATCGCCGGCACGGCCAGTGCGGCCGCTCCGGCCGTGGCCGACGTTTTGAGGAACTGACGACGGTTAGTGTCTTTCATGGTTGGTTCTCCTTGGAAAGGTGGCAGTTGGGGGGAATCTCAGTGAGTCGAGCGTTCGTTGAGCAGACCGTAATAAAGCGTGCTGCCGTTTGTCTCTCATCGGTGATCGACAAAACGCCTTGTCGCTCACGAAAATCGATACGTGAGCGACAAAAGCTGTTGTTGATCACCCGTGAGTGTCAAAAGACGGTGCGTCCCTCCGCGACGTTCAGCAGCTCAGCGAACGCGTAAACTCCGGGGGTGCGACCACGTGCCGGCCGCAGTATTCGCAGTAACCCCTTTTCGGAAATCACTTTAAGTATCCTCCTTGCGGTCTGGGGCGGAATGTTGGCGCTCTCAACGAAATGCGTCGAACTGAAAATCGGTTGGCTGAACAGGAAGTCCAAGGTGGCACCGCCATACATAGAATGGGTGGCTTCGGTCATCCATCCCTTTTTCTCCTCGTAAAGCCCCAGGAGACTACGAGCCTTCCGTTCGTTATTGCCTGCTTGTTCCATAATCGCTCGGAGAAAGAACTCGCACCAACCGGTCCAGTCGTCATCGCGCGAGATGGCCAGCAATCGGTGGTAATACTCCTCCCGATGTGCTTCGAGATATTCGCTCAGGTAGAACGTCGGAGTATGCAGCAGTTTTCGCGCGAAGAGGAAAACAGGGACTAGCATCCGGCCAAGCCGGCCGTTGCCGTCCAAGAACGGGTGGAGCGACTCGAACTCCGCATGGGCAATCGCCAACTGTACCAGAGAATCGGGTTCTTCCGCATGGAGGTACTTCTCCCAGCGGTCCATCCCCTGGGGCAACAACTCGGTTGCGACCGGCACAAACCGGGCTTCTTCGATAGGCCGCCCGAGCGTGCCGATGAAGTTCTGGATAGTCCGGTATCGTCCGCGCCCCCGGTCGTCACCGCGGACACCGGCCAGCAGGGTCTCATGGAGTGATCGAATCAGCCTTTGGCACAATGGGAGTCCGTCCAGCAGTTCGACCGCCTGGTGCATTGCCCGACGATAGTTGAGAATCTCGTCGATATCCAGAGCCTTCTCCGAGTCTATGTCTGCGTGTGTGCCGCTGGCCTCGTACTGCAACACTTCACCCATCGTGGCTTGTGTTCCTTCGATGCGTGACGACAGGACGGCCTCTTGCGTGGTGAGCGGCGAGAGCAGCACCGACGCATTGGGAACGGCGCTAAGCAGCCCGTCGTATCGGGCCAAGGCAGCATTGGCTGGCCCGACCAAGGGGATGATCCGTTGCCACTGCAAATCAGTCGGCGGAAACCTGCCAACATGGTAAGGCACGGGACCCGTCATTGCGACGCCTCGCTTTTCAACTTTTCTACCACAGCGCCGTGGCGCGTGCGACGTCTAAGTCGTCAGGCACGGGGTGCCTGACCTACTGGGCTGGGTATGG
>CAZDHN010000769.1:0-2949 GCA_964505115.1 uncultured Planctomycetaceae bacterium | reverse complement strand
CACCTACTGCTTCACGGCCGGGGGAACCGTGCTAAACGCCCTGGGAAGCGAGCTCGTCCCTTACATGCTGGCCCTGAAAATGGCCGGCGATATGTAGGGTTGCCTCGACGCTTCCCGTTTAGATATCTATAAAGCCGCGACCGTTGGTCGCGCCGAGAACTTCGCAAAACCGCCTGCCTTCCGCTGCGCGCGACCAACGGTCGCGGCTTCATATCAGCCTTGCCAGGGGCAATTGTCTCGTTCCGGCGGATGCCCGATTGCAGAGGTCAATCACGGCCTCAAGTTCCTGGCGAATGATCTCTTCAGGTTCTTCCGCCCGAACGACATCCTCCAACTGGGCAGCCGCTGCGCTAATCGGATGGAATCCATAGCTGCCGGCCGCGCCCTTGAGCTGGTGAGCCGACCGGCGCAGACCCTCCCAATCTTCCCCGCCGAAGAAGGAAGATAACTGTGCGGTTCTTCCAGTCATCTCGTCGACGAACAGCTCGACGATCTCGATCAGGTCCGGGTCATCCGCCAGGGTGGAAATAAGCGCATCGTTTGTAATCGTTGCCGTATCCATGTCTAGCGTTCCTCGCAATCGCGCGGTTTGATAGTGCCCCGCAGTTAACACAGTATAAGGAAGGATAGGTCACGCTGTTTGCCAAGGGGGGGCATGAAGTGGCTGAAAACCATCGGATATGTGTTTTCCACCTGTTTACAGGCAGAATATTCGGGATTTGGCGCGACCCGACCAATTGTTGCGGCCGGATTTCCCGGCACAACCGGACCCGTAGTCTACGAGATATGGCGGAAGTGGGTCGTCTAGCTAAGGCATCTTCGGCGTAATCGTCGATAGCAGAACTTAGAACGACGCTAGAGTACCCATATGCACTGTTTTGTGTATGTATCCCACTTGGTTCTTCCTAACAAGGAGCCTCTCCCATGAACCGACGTATCCTTCTCCCGGTCTTGGCGTTAGCCGCGATAGCCATGATGGCCACCGCGACGACTGCCGATGCGGGTCTGTTTGGTGGCTGTTGTAAGCCCGCTTGTTGCGAGCCCGCCGCCTGTGAGCCCGCTTGTGAGCCGGCCTGCGAGGCCGACTGCTGCTGCCGTCCGGGCATCTTGGCCCGACTGCGAGCCCGGCTGGCCTGCCGCCCGAAGTGCTGTGAGCCCGCCTGCTGCGAGCCCGCCGCCTGTGAACCGGCCGCTTGCGAGCCCGAGTGCTGCGAGCCCTGCTGCAAGCCGCGCCGCTGCCGCGCCGGCCTGTTGGCCCGACTGCGAGCCCGGCTGTGCTGCCGCCCGAAGTGCTGCGAGCCTGCCTGCTGCGAGCCTGCCTGCTGCGAGCCTGCCTGCTGCGAGCCGGCCGCCTGCGAGCCCGCCTGTGCGCCGGCCGCCTGCGAGCCCGAGTGCTGCGAGCCCTGCTGCAAGCCCCGCCGTTGCCGTGGTCCTGGCCTCTTGGCCCGACTGCGAGCCCGGCTGTGCTGCCGTCCCAAGTGCTGTGAGCCCGCCTGCTGCGAGCCCGCCGCCTGTGAGCCTGCTGGCTGCTGCAAGTGAGTTGCCTCGTGGGTACGGCAACCCGGTAGCAAACTAATGGCTCCAGAATGAAGAGCTAGAAGTATCCTTTGCAAGAAGCAAGCGGCCCCTTGTCACGGCAAGTGGGCCGCTTGATTTTTTCTTGCGACAACCGATGACGCCATCTTCACCGGTCTGGTCCGATTCGAGGCCATCGCTTATCATCTTGGACAGCGTTTGAGTTCCTGTATCCACCCGCTATCCGAGACCGGCTGGGGACTGGTCCATTTTTCGGTCAGAAGACGTTTTTCCGGCTGAACCGTTGGCCGAAAACATGGACCTGTCCCCTTTCGTTGCCCTGCAACAACCCGTTATCCGAGGCAATCAGCCATGGCCTTTAGAACAACCGTTTTGTCGTGCCTGTTGTCGGCCGTCGCGGGCGGCGTGCTGGGAGTGGTGCTGATCGACCCACCCGACACGGAATCGAAATCGGCGGCCCAGGAACCCGCCCGGCCGCTTGCCGCTCCACCACGGTCGGGCCGATTGCCCGATACGACGACCGACTACTCCCACTTAACGCCGGAGGAGCGGGTCAACGTTTCGGTCTACGAGAAGGTGAACCGCAGCGTGGTGAACATCACCACCCGAAGCGTTGCCAGCAGCCGCGTATTTCTGATCGAGGTGCCGTCGGAAGGCGAGGGGAGCGGATCGGTGCTTGACCGGCAGGGGCATATCCTGACGAGCTTCCACGTAATCGACGGCGCCCGGGAGATCCAGGTCAACCTGTTCGACGGCACCAGCTATCCTGCTCTACCCGTCGGCAACGATCCGACCAGCGACGTGGCCGTGCTGAAGATCGACGCCCCGGCCGACTCGCTCTATCCAGTCACCTTTGGCGACTCGACCCGGCTCCTCGTGGGTCAACGAGTATTCGCCATCGGCAATCCGTTCGGTTTGGAGCGAACCTTGACGACGGGCATCATTTCCAGCCTGAACCGATCGCTGCCCAGCCAGCGGGCAAATCGCACGATGAAGTCGATCATTCAGATCGACGCGGCGATCAATCCGGGCAGTTCGGGCGGGCCGCTGCTGGACACGCGCGGACAGATGATCGGAATGAACATGGCCATTGCCAGCCGAACCGGCCAGAACGCCGGCGTTGCCTTCTCGGTTCCGATCAACACCGTTGCCCGAGTTGTGCCGCAACTGCTGAAGAATGGGCGAGTCGTGCGGCCCGAGATAGGGATCGCTCAGGTGTATCAAACCGAGGACGGGCTGCTGATAGCCAAGCTGCTGCCCGGCGGTCCGGCCGAGCGAGCGGGCGTGAAGGGGCCGCGCGTGGTCCGCAAGCGACAAGGTCCCTTCGTTTACGAAAGCATTGACCGATTGGCCGCCGACCTGATCGTGGGCATCGACGGCAAGCGAATCAAAACGGCCGACGACTTCCTCGAC
>CAZDHN010000768.1:0-2956 GCA_964505115.1 uncultured Planctomycetaceae bacterium | reverse complement strand
CTTGCTGCTAGCAACAACTTACGGAAAACTACGCTTCAGCCGGATGAACCATAATAAGTTGACTACTTTTCAGGGAACACTAATCTTCACTAATCGACACTAATGGCAACAATCAGCGTAGATTAGCGTAAATTAGCGTTCCTTCGTTGTCTGGAATCCCTATCGTCGGATTGTCATGTGGAATATTGTTCTCATCTTATCCGAGTAATCTGTGTAATCCGTGGTTGATTTCGTCCTGGGTGAACCGGATAGTGGAAGTAATTCACCACCCGCACTAAGGAAATACACCAACAATGAAACACAGAGTCCTTGTGGTCTATCCACATAAATGCACCGGCTGCCGGATTTGCGAGCAGTGGTGTTCCCAAACCCATCATGGCGAGGTAAACCCGGCCAAGGCGCGGTTGGCAATCCATCGAATCCACGATCGCCAAATCAACGTGCCGGTGGCCTGTTCGCAATGCGTCAAGGCACCCTGCATGGATGTCTGTCCGACGGACTGCATCAGCCGACAGGAAGAGACCTTCGGCCTGGTTCTCGCGGCCGAAAAGTGCATTGCTTGCCGGATGTGCGTTGATAGTTGCGTCCGCGGCTGCATCAAGATGGACGCTGATCGCGAGGTCCCGCTGCTCTGCGATCTGTGCGGCGGTGATCCGCAATGCGTCAAGCACTGTCCCGAGCAGGCCATTCAATACGTGCCGTTCGACCGGGTTGATCGGGGCTTTCGCGAGTACCATGCCGAGCAACTCGTGCAACCGAAAGGAGGCCAGCGATGAGCCAGATCACTTGTGGATTGGCGGGCACGATGCTGCGGGTCAATCTGACCGATGGTGAAGTCCGCCGGGTGGATACGCCGAGCGAGTTGTTCGAGCGATACCTCGGCGCGCGGGGCGTTGGCGCCCACATGCTGTTTCATGAACTGCCGCCGCACACCGACCCGCTGGGGCCGGATAATAAGTTGATCTTCCTGACTGGGCCCCTGGTGGGCACGATGGCGCCCGGAGCCAACAAGGTTACCGTTTCGTTCCGCTCGCCGCTGACCGAGACGTATTCCTTCTCCCTCTGCGGCGGGCACTTGGCGCCCGAAATCAAGTTCGCCGGTATCGACGGCATTGTAGTCGAGGGCAAGTCCGAAAAGCCCGTCTATTTGTGGATCGACGGCGGCACGGCCACGCTGCGCGACGCCGAGCACCTCTGGGGCAAGCAAACCCACGACACGGAAGACACAATCCGGGACGAACTGGGCGACGCAACGATCCGCGTGGCCACCATCGGCCCGGCGGGCGAGCGGCTGGTCCGATTCGCCTGCATCCAGTCGGACTATCACCGCGAGTTCGGCCGCGGCGGCGCGGGAGCCGTGATGGGCTCGAAGAACCTCAAGGCAATCGCCGTGCGCGGCAGCGGCGGTGTTAGGGTAGCCGATCCCGAAGGTTTGGGACGAATCGCCGAAGATGTCTACGCCGAACTGGCCGCGCACCCCAAAGCCCGTTTGCGCCACGAGTTCGGCACGCCGGAAATGGTCGAAAGCACGAACAACTTCGGCTACTGGGCGACTCGCAACTTCAGCACGGGCTACTTCGAAGAGGCCGATCGGCTAACCGGCCAGGAACTCAAGGACAAGATATACATCGGCGACAACTCCTGCTACGCCTGCTCGGTCGCCTGCGGCAAGGTTTCACCCGTAACTCAAGGGCCGTTCGCTGGAAAGGTGATCGAGGGCGCCGAATTTGAAACGATCGGCTTGCTCGGCGCCAACTGCGGCGTAAGCGATCCGGAGGCGATCATCGCCGCCACCGCCGTCTGCGACGCCCAAGGCTTCGACACGATGTCGGCCGGCGTGGCCATCTCCATGGCCATGGAAGCCTACGAACAGGGTGTCATCGGCGCGGAGGATACCGGCGGTCTCGATCTGCGCTTCGGCAGCGGCGAAGCGCTAATCGCCCTGGTCCAGCAAATCGGCGAGCGCGAAGGGCTGGGCGATATCCTGGCCGAAGGATCCAAGCGGGCCGCCGAGCGATTCGGGGTGCCCGATCTGGCCATGCAGGTCAAGGGCCAGGGACTGGCGACCTACGAGCCGCGCGGCGTGGTCGGCATGGGGCTCTGCTACGCCATCTCTCCCAAGGGCGGCCATCACATGATCGCTCCAACGATGGGCCTGGAAACGGCCGGCGATCCCGCCCGGCGTCTAATTCCCGACGGCAAGGCCAAGATGGTCAGGGACACGCAACTGATCATGACCATCGTCGACTCGCTGGCGATGTGCGCTTCCATGCGGTTCGTGCTCGGACTGCAAGCTCTGTTGGGCATTTATCGCGCCGTCACCGGCATTGCCCTGGAAGAAGACGACGCGCTGCTGATCGCCGAACGGATCAACAACCTGGAACGCCTCTTCAACATCCGCGAGGGGCTCGGCCGCAAGGAAGACACCCTGCCGCGCCGCCTCTTAGAGGAAGCGATGCCCAGCGGCCCCAGCCAGGGCAACACCGTCCCGCTGGATCAAATGTTGGACGAGTACTACGAGCTAATGGGCTGGGACGCCGACGGCATTCCCAGCGAAGAGCGGATGCGAAAACTGGGACTCCAGGCCGAATGGGAAGCCGCGCGGGCGGCATCGTCGCAATCAAAGCCGGCACAAGGAAGGATGGTTTGAGAGGCCTGGGGCACGTCCACTGGAGGAGCCAAGACCATGACACTATTCTCACCGCGAGTGCTCCTGCTGGTTGCGGCGATCGGGCTACTCGGCGGGGTGCCGGATGCCCGATCCGCGCCGCGGCGGGTGGGGCCAGGGATTAGGGGCGAGAAAAAATCTCGACTGCATAATCACGACCAGGCCTCCCTGGGGTTGGCAAGTTGTTTTCAGGTTCATCCGGCTGAAGCGTAGTTTTCCGTAAGTTGTTGCTGGCAGCAAGTTTCCTGGCGCTGCCAGTAACGCCAGTGCGTTTGGCTATGGCAAATA
>CAZDHN010000767.1:0-2958 GCA_964505115.1 uncultured Planctomycetaceae bacterium | reverse complement strand
CCTAATGTTGGCGATCCCGTGGCCCAGCTACGCTTCAACCGGATGAACCTCAAAAGAGACCGCCCGACGCCGAGCCGGTCTCCCACTGGACGACTAGGTCGTCTACGCAGGCCAGGAAGCTGCCGCACCCTGAGTCGGCCATGGCAATCTTTGCCGGTTGCAAAGAATCGCAAAAGTCTACCGATTAGGCTGCCGATATCAAGTTTGCCGATTATTCCGGACGGAGGCTCTAGCTCCATGGCTGGCCTTCCGAATGGGTGACGGCCGGGGGGGAAGCTGTAAACAGGTTCGGATCCGCCAGGCTGGCAAGGCGGTGCGGATCAATCCGGGTTGTTTGGGTTGATGCGGGCCGTTATAGGAATGTGAGCACATGAATCGGCACTTCCCTGCATTGCTTCTAGTCTTCAGTGTGGTAGCGGTCGTCGCGATCGGTTGCCGTCCACACCAGCCGTCCTATTTGTTCGAGGACGGCGACTTGTCGCACTACCTCGACATGGCCACCGAAATCGAATACCCGGATGTGGAAAGCAACACACTCAGCGAAGTTGACGGGGCCATGGCACCGCTCACGCTGGAGAACACCGAGCCCAAGGAGAAGTGGGACCTTACGCTGGAAGAGGCGGTCCGTATCTCCCTGGAAAACAGCAAGGTTATCCGCAGCCAAGGCTCGTTTACGACTTCGCCCGTTTCGTCGCTGCTGCTGAGCACGGCCCCCGTCGACAACTTACTGCGGAGCCCCGACACGGCGACAACGATCTACGATCCGGCCCGCTTCGAAAGCAGCCCATTGAGCGGCGTGGAGGCGGCCTTATCGGCGTTCGACACGCAATTCACCACCGAAGTATTCTGGGAGAAGAACGACGAGCCTTTGAACATGAACCCGGCCTTCGTCGCGCCGCCGCTGGCAATGGCATCAACATTCCGGCAGGACTTGGGCGACTTCGTGACCGAGGTAAAGAAGACGGCGGCCACGGGCGGCACCTGGGCAATGCGGCACAAGGTCGGATACAACTTGAACAATAACAAGCGTGAATTCTACAGTGACTGGACCGTCCAGTTGGAAGCCGAGTTCACTCAGCCGTTGCTACAAGGTAACGGAGTGCAGTTCAACCGGATTGCCGGCCCCGGCGCATATCCCGGCTATAACAGCGGTGTGATGATCGCCCGGGTCAACACCGACGTCAAACTTGCCGATTTCGAGGCCCAGGTGCGGAACCTGGTGTTTGACACGGAGAGGTCATACTGGACCGTCTATCTGGCCTATCGGCAGTTGGACGCCGTCAAAGCCGGCCGCGATAGCGCGCTGCAAACCTGGCGGAAGATTCACGCCCTCTACGAGGTCAGTGCCCGAGGCGGCGAGGCCGAGAAGGAAGCGCAGGCCAGGGAACAGTACTTCCTCTTCCGCAGCCAGGTCGAGGAACAACTCAGTAATCTCTACGAGGCGGAGAGCAAGCTGCGATACGTGATGGGTCTGGCGGCCACGGACGGACGGCTGATTCGACCGGCCGACGAGCCGACCACGGCCAGGGTCGCCTTCGACTGGTACGAATCCCACGGCGAGGGACTCGCCCGAAACGTGGCCATCCGGCGTCAAAAGTGGAAGGTCAAGAAGGCCGAGATGGAGTTGATCGCCGCCAAGAACTACCTGCTTCCGCGTCTGGACGCGGTCGGCCGCTATAGGTATCGAGGCTTGGGCGATCACCTCCTCAACCCGACCCCGCAGCCCTACGACTTCGACAACGCTTACTTGTCGATGAGCACGGGTCGCTATCAGGAATGGCATTTGGGCCTGAACCTGAGTATTCCGATCGGGTTCCGCAAGGAGATGGCCGGAGTGCGGCATGCTCAGTTGAATCTGGCTCGGGAGAGGGCAATGTTGCAGGAAGAAGAGCTAGAGCTTTCACACCAGTTGGCCAACGCCGTGCGCACGCTCGATAGGCACTACGTGCTGAGCAAAACCAACTTCAACCGGCGCGTGGCGGCCGCCAAGCAAGTCGACGCCGTATCGGCCGCCTACGAGACCGAGACCGTCACGCTCGACCTGCTTTTGGACGCCCAGCGCCGGCTGGCCCAGGCCGAGGTGGCCATGTTCGGGTCGCTGACGGAATATGCCGTCTCGATTGCCAACATGCACTACCGCAAGGGTTCGCTTCTTGAGTATAATGGCGTCTATCTGGCCGAGGGTCCCTGGCCCGGCAAGGCGTACTTCGACGCCCACCAACGTGCTCGTCGGCGTGACGCCAGCCTTTACCTGGATTACGGCTTCACGCGGCCGAACGTCATGAGCCGTGGCCCGTACGACCAGCGTGCCGGACAAAACCAGTCGCTGCTCGAAAATGGCGAGCCAATATACGACGTAATTCAGGGAGGCGAAGCCCTCCAGACGCAGCCGGAGGAGATACCCGTTCCGACGCCTAGCGAGCCTGGCGTTCTGCCCGAAGCAACGCCGAGCGTTCCCCTGCCGCCCGAGGCGGCGGGGATGGAAGGCAGACCGGCCGACGGTCCGCGGCTGGGTGCCGTGAACGATTCGGCGGTTCGGCAGGTAAGCTACGAAGAAGCCGCGGGCGGACCGGACATTTTCGCCAGCAGTTCGCGACTGTCGTCGGCCGGATGGAAGAGCACGAACAGATCGAGCACCGCAAATGCAGCTCCCTCGAATCCACCGACTGCTCAAACTGATCGGTCTTCTTCAGGCTGGTCGGGGGTACAACGCTGAATCGCTGGCCGCCGCTTGCGGCGTGAGCCGAAGGACGATCTTTCGCGATCTGGACGAGTTGCGTGAATCGGGAATCGACCTGCTCTACGACGAGAGCCAGCAGCGATTCCGCATCCCAGACGTCTACTTCCTCCCGCCAACCAACTTCACGCCCGAAGAGGCGCTGGCCCTGATCGTGCTCTGTCACGACCTGGGCGACGATTCCAAGCTACCCTTCTTCGCGCCAGCCCAAAGCGCGGCGG
>CAZDHN010000766.1:0-2969 GCA_964505115.1 uncultured Planctomycetaceae bacterium | reverse complement strand
CTCGCAAGAGTTCAGATCAATCGACGGTTGCCTCCACATCGGCTGAATTCTTGCGAATCCAGCTACGAGCAGGCTCGAGTCGGAGTTCGGACGCGCCGCCCGATGACGTTTCCACCCAATGACGCCGAGGATACCACGTAAGAGGCGGGGGGCAAGCCAGCCCTATCTCTTCTTCCCGCCCTTCTTCTTCACCCGCTTGCCCGACCCGTCGCGTGGGCCCTCGGGTGCGTTTAGTTTGGGGAACCGGGTGGATAGTTCCTTCTTGGTTTGGGCGTGCTTGGGGTCGGCGGCCAGGTTGGTCCATTCCATGGGGTCCGACTCGTGGTCGTAAAGCTCCTCCGTCCCGTCGCTGTAGCGGATGTAACGCCAACGCTCCGAACGGACGGCGTGGTTGTTGCGGCCGTGCGTGGTTATCACGGGCCGGCGCCGAGCAGTACGCCCGGCTGAAGAACGTCCCCCGCCCAGCCAGTCGGTCGAGGTTTGGCGTTTTCACGCCCGGGTAGCCACCCAGGAACCCGGTCCAATCGTTAAGATCGTCGACGGCGATGAAGAGCACGTTTGGCTTCTCGGTCCCAGCCGCCGACGGCAGCGCGACCGCCAGGCACATCAGCAGCGGTATCAACATTCCAAGACCCCATCGACCGAGAGCGGCTTGCCGCTTCGCACAACCGTGGCATGACATGGCATTCTCTCCAATTGATAGGCATTTGAATCAACCCCGAGTCTGCCTTAACGGGCCGGGCCTGTCAATCATCGGTGGCGGTCATGCAGGCGGATTACCAGCGGCCAGTCGCGCACGAGCACGTCTTTTAGCAGCGCCGCGTCACCGTTGGGCGTGATCGACAGTTCCTGGCTGACGCCGTTGATGGGATCGTAGCCTACCGCCTTGCGCCAGGGGCCCTTCAGACGCACGTCGACCGGAACGCCCTCGCAACGGTCCTTCGCTTGGCCGCCCAGCCAGATTGCCAGAGCAAATCCGTCCGGTGCTTTGAGCGCGAACGTTTCGAGATTGGGCGGCGCGCGATCGATCGAGTACTCCAGCTCGCCCGGCTCCAGGCCGTCGAGCATCGTGGCCAGGTTTCGCGTGACGTAATAGGCCGCCTGTGGTTGGAGCGGCGAGATCGGATCGGCGTCGAACGATCGCCGCAAGAGGCTCAGGTCGAGAACGCCGAACTGTGGGAAGTACATCTCGCAGAAGAATGATTCGAGCCCCAACGCGGTGTGACGGGTGAAGACCTGGGCCACGTACTTGGCCTTCTGGATTTCGGTGGCTCGGAATCCGCCGCACCACGCCCTGGCGGCGTCGGCTTCCGAAAGCGGCGGATAGAGCGCGCTGTAGTTCCATTCCGTGACCATCGAGTGTCCCGTGAAGCCGGCGGCCCCCAGCCATTTGCGAAGCGAGCGGACGTCGGCGGTGTAATTCTTCAATCGCTCGGGGTCGGTCTGGTAGAACGGATGCCAGCCGATCTCGTCGACCTCGCGGGCCAATTGCCGCGTGGTTCCGAGAATCAACATCTCCTTCTCTTTGGCGGCAAGCTGCTCGGGGCTCCAGGTGCTGATCCCATGAGGAAAGCCGGCCCAGGAGCCCATCATTATCTTGGCTTCGGGCGCCTGTTTGCGGATGGCGGGGATGGCCGCCCGGGCCACGGCCAGATAGTGTTCGAGGCTGGGCACGCCGCCCCAGTAGCAGGAGATGTTCCATTCGTTCCAAATCTCGAAGTGTCGGACCCGGCCGCGAAAGTGCTTTGCCATGAACTCGACGTAGCGTGTCCAGGCGGCCAACGCCTCGGGCGTGGTCGGCGGGGCGGGCATGTCGTAGTTCCACTCCCAGAGCTGCGGCAGCGGGCGCGTGGCGGGTCCCGAGTACAAGCGATTGCCGTAGCCCAGCGACATCACGATCTCGACGCCGTTGTCCGCCAACTCGCTGACGGCCGCATCGGTTGCGGGATCGATCTTGAGGACCCCTTTCTTCTTCTCCACCCAGTGCCAGTTGATCGGGTCGTCGTGATATCCCACCCGGGCCCACTTGAAGCCCGCGTCGTAGTGCAGCGGCCAATACCAGCGATGGGCGGCCAGAACCTGGCCCGGACTGTGATGCGTGGAGTTTACCGTGACGCCCGTGCCGCGCGTCGCCAAGGCCACGTTCTTGCCGGTTGCGTCGTGGACTTCAACCTCGGCCAACGAGAAGGCGTAGAGGATATTTTCGACCAAGGGCAGCTTGCCCGCCGTGATCCAAATCTGTTTGGCCGGCCGAGCGGCGAAGCGGAACTCGGCGTCGAGCTTCGCGGGGGCGTCGTCAGTGGGTCCGTCGTATACCGTTTCCCACTGGCGGTTATCACGGCTGAGCTTGATCGTGACGGTAGCGGGCATTCCGCGGCCGACCTCGACCGCATCCCGCATCGGCACCCAGCCGAGTCGGCTCCGAGGCTGCTCGCTCGGCGGCCGCTTGCGGAGAACGACGCGGTCAACAACCCGTTCCACCGGGAGATCGAGACGTATCCAGACCGGCTGCACGTCGGGGCGCGTTTGGGCGCGGCTCATCCAGCAGGTCCGGCGATTGCCGTCGATCAGGTGGATCGCCTCCAGCGGCAGGTAGTCGTTCTCGGTCGATCGCGGCATGCGCGTCGTGGTCACGCCCAAAAAGTTTCGCTTGATCTGGCTGCTGTTCTTGGGGTGGACCTTTACGCAGGGAGCCTTGTTGCCCACCTGGAGCGTTGCGTGGTCGAGCAGGTTCGGGGCTTCGCCCAGCACCCAGCAGAATCCGAATCGTTTGACGGGCACGCCGTTGCAATGGGTCTGCACCCGCGGTTGTTCGCTGGCACCGGTTGTGGTGGTGCAGAACATCGTGGTCGTTAGCAATGCGACGATTAGGGCTGTTTGGCATTTCATGGTTCGCATGCCTTTGATTGCTAGTTAGTTCCTGTTGATAGTAGTCCATTTTTGCCGGGGATGATGGGCTTGGATGCGGG
>CAZDHN010000765.1:0-2979 GCA_964505115.1 uncultured Planctomycetaceae bacterium | reverse complement strand
GGTCTGGATGTTGTTGCCGAACTTGATGTGCTCGTAGGCCGCCATCTGTTCCAAGTATGGCAAGAGCAGCGTCTTGAAACTCCAGGCGCCCAGCGTGTTGCCTGGCGGGAAGATGCCGTGCGCGGAGTGGTAGTTGTGCAGCGCCACGCCGAGTTGCTTCATGTTATTCTTGCACTGCAAGCTGCGAGCCGCCTCCCGGGCAGCCTACACGGCCGGCAGCAACAAGGCGATCAGTATGCCGATGATCGTAATCACCACCAGTAACTCAACCAGTGTAAAACCCGCCGCTCGACGCTTAGCCATTATCGGCCCCCTTTGAAGCAGTGCTCCTGGCATGCCCGCCGGAGCTTAACCGTCCCTTGCCTCTCGTCCCTCGTCCCTCGCCCCTCCCCCTCACTTCACCACAAAGTCTTTTTCCCAGGGGCCTTGCTCGGGCACGTCGGCCTTGAGCTGCCAGCTGCTGGGCCCGCCGGCCTGCTCCTTCTCGGCTTTCGCGTCAAAATCCTTGCCGGGCGCGCTTAGGCGGATAACCACCTGATGCGGACCGGCGACCGGGCCGCTCTCGGCGGTGAAACTGTAGCGGCCGTCGACTATGCCGGTCGTGGCGGCCGGGCCCTGGTGGCCGTCGGCGGGCAGATAGCTGATCGAGGCGTTGCCGAGCGGTTGACCGCCGCGCTCGACCTTGCCCGATACCACGATCCGCTCCGGTCCCTCCCCGCCGCCGCAGCCGATGATGATCGACAACGCCGCCAGACAAACGCTCGTTCGTAACAACGTCGTAATCATGTCGCGTACCTCGAAATTATGCCTTCGACTCGCCCGGCTCGTTGCGAAAAGCACCAACCGCACTCGGCGGGCAGGCCCGCCGGGTCCCCCTAATTGTCGCAGAAACCGCGAGAAGTTCAAGCCTGATTAGCCGCCGTTCAAAATGGGTGCCCCTGCTGGCTTGCCCAGCAGTGCGAGCACAAACTCCGCAAAATCACTGCTGGACAAGCCAGCAGATGGCGCTCGGCACCCAGGAGCTTGTAGGCTTGTCGAATCTTGCTAATTTGGTTCGCCCGACCGCCCTCGGTAAACAGCAGAGGCCGCGGCGCAAACGACGCCTCCAGGTCGGTGTGATCGAACCACTGGAACAAACCCGGCACGGTGTGATGGGATCCTGACGGCGCGAAGTTGCCGGAGATTGCACGTTCCCGCCAGTTGCATACGAAGTCGTTGTGGACCACGGCTTTGATCAGCCCGGGGTAGAGGACGCCGAGTATGTCGGCCGGGTTGGAACCCAGCGAGTGACCGCTGGTGGCGATTCGCTCGGGGTCCACCAGCGGCAACTCGCGGAGCCACTTCAAGATGCAAGCCTTCTGAAAAACAGACACACCCAGGTAATTGCGTCCCATCCAGAGAGCGCAGTTACACATGGCACTCCGGCCTCTGAGTGGGCTGGCCGTCTCATTTGTCGCCGGGTTATCCACGGCCACGCTGACAAAACCCTTTTGCGCATAGAACAACGCCTGCTTGTTCGTTGCCCAGTGACGGCGGGGTGATGGCTTGCCAGTGTCTAACTCCGGTTCGCCGGCCAGAGACTCCTTGCTTGAAGTCGAACCCGGAAAGCACATCACGCCCGGTGCGGGCGATTGGCGGCTGACGCCGTCGGGAATCAACACCAGGAAGGGCACGACACTGAACGGCTCCGGATAAGCTTCCCACTTCTGAAGTTCGTATCCTTCCCGTTGCTTGCTCCAGAGCTGCCTGGGCGGCGGCTGTTTGGGGACATCTTCGGGAAGGCACAATAGCTCGGGCAGCTTCGCTCGAACCGCCTGGCGCCAGGCGGGAAAGTCCTCGGGCTTCATTTGCGGATCAAACGCCAACTTGGGACGCAGGTTCTTCATGTACGCCTGCATAAAGCCGGCGGTCCGCACGAACCGCCCGTCTTCTCGACCGCTCACAAAAGTGCGGCTCTTCTTGGTCTCGGTCGGCTTGGCAGGCTCCTTTGCCTTGGGGGCCGCTTCCGCGCCATGAGCCATCCGGGCCATGCCGATTTCCGTGGCGCCCACGCCCAGAAACCCCAAAAACTCGCGTCGCTTGATTTCCTTCATGGTAGCTCCATGGATCTTGGAACTCGTGCAGGGATTACTGCCCGACTTTCGCGTGGGGGCGTCAGGGTTGCTTGGGCGCTTCGCCACACCTGATGAAAACGTTGCCCCCGGTGTTCGAGGCCTTCCACGCGCCGGCTGGCGTTTCTTTGACCGCCTTGGTGCAATCCTCGATGATGTTGGCGTGGATCAAGGCGGGGCAAATCTGGCCGAAGCGGTCGGGTCCCAGCAGCAGCGCGGCGGAACCGGGCTCGTTGAAGCCGGTTATCTGGTTGCCGATCAGCTTGAAGCGGCCGCCGACGGCAATCGCCCCCTCCACGCCCGAGGCCGCGCCCCGAGTTATCAGGTTGTTGGCAACTCGCGACGTCTTGCTGCCGTAGGCGTCCAACACGAGCGGCTTGAGACAGGCGGTAATCGTGTTGTCGTGGATGTTCCAGTTGGCGCTGTCAGGCGGATAGACCTCAAAGAGTTGGTCGAATTTCATCTCGGCCGGCTTGGTCAGTTTGAACTCGCACGTCTCGGGATCGAACTGCTCGATCACCGACCGGACGGCCGGTTTGCCGCCTTTGATCCAGACCAGATTCCAGCCCTTGTAGCAATGCGAACCGCGCCGCACCAGCGGCAAAGTGGGCATGGCGCTGCGTTTGAAGGTTTGCTTATCGAGCACTTCGCCGACCCTGGCCTGCACGCGACGGCAAGCAATCCCCTCGCCGCAGTTGCGGATCAGGTTATCGTGGACCGTCACGCCCAACGCCGGCTCCCGCACAACAATGCCGGTTACCGTGGGGTCGGGCGTGCCGCGGACGTAAATTTGGTTGTCCGCCACGATCGTGTCGGCCACGCTGGCCAGAATGGCGTGCCGGGTCTTGGGCTCCTTGTCGACGCAAGT
>CAZDHN010000764.1:0-2982 GCA_964505115.1 uncultured Planctomycetaceae bacterium | reverse complement strand
TCAGGGGTCAGGGGTCAGGGGTTAGGGGTTAGGGGTTAGGGGTCAGGATGGCAAAAACCTCGGTACTCACTGGTTTCCTCGTCTCTACTTTCTGGCCTCTGGCCCCTAGTCTCTGGCCCCTATTCCTTCAGCGGTCGATTTCTCCCAGCACGAGGTCCAGCGAACCGACCACCGCCGGTATGTCGGCCATCAGGAGGCCGCGGCAAAGTTCCGACACGACCGACAGGTTGCAAAAACAGCTACTGCGCGCCCGAACCCGCCAGGGGACGGCAGTGCCGTCGCTTATTACCATGAATCCCATCTGGCCCTTGGGGGCCTCGGTTTCCAGGTAGGCTTCACCCTTGTCGAGCTTCTTGGATACCTTGATCGGCTCGCCGTGCGTTCCCTCGGCGCGGCGATAGCCCTCCATCGCCTGACGGACTATATCCACCGACTGCACCACCTCCAGCATTCGCACGTAGAAGCGGTGCCAGCTATCGCCCAGTCTGGCCGAGCCTGGCACGGGCGGGTAGTCGTTGTCTTGTGGGTAGAGGCCGTCGGTCTCGGCGATCACCTCGAACTTGTAGTCCTTGTACAGATCGGTGTAACGGGGCTCGCCGTCGCGACGCAGGTCCCAGTCGACGCCGCTACCGCGAAGCACCGGGCCAGTGCAACCGTAGTCGATGGCCATCTCGGGCGAGAGCACTCCAACGCCGGCCGTGCGGCGCACGAATATCTCGTTGCTGGTCAGCACCGCGTGCAACTCGTCGATCACCGGATCGAACTGGTCCAGAAATACTTCGCACTGTTCCAACCAGCCGGGCGGCAGATCGGCCGTAGCGCCGCCAACCGTGATATAGCTGTACGTCAGCCGGGCACCGCAGACCGCCTCGAACAGGTCGATGATCCGCTCCCGCTCGCGGAAGGCGTATAGGTACGGCGTGAAACTACCCAGGTCCAAGCCGTAACAGCCGGCCGCCACCAGATGACTGGCGATTCGATTCAACTCGGCCACGATAACCCGCAGATGTTTCGCCTTTTCGGGCAGTTCCAGGCCGAGCAACTTCTCGACCGTCATTGCCCAGCCGAGGTTCATGTTCATGGCGGCCAGGTAATCGAGCCGGTCGGTGTAGGGTATCCACTGCCGGGCCGTGACGTTCTCGCCAATCTTCTCCGCCGAGCGGTGCAGATACCCGATGTGCGGCTCTGCGTTCGTAATCACTTCGCCCTTGGCTTGCAGCAACATGCGCAACACCCCGTGCGTGCTGGGGTGCTGCGGACCCATGTTGATCAGCAAATCTTCGGTGCGAAGGTCGAATTCGACCTGCCTTGGCTCGGATTCCTGCAAAGACATTTACGGTAGTTGAGGATAGTTGATAGTGGATAGTTGGTAGTTGATAGAAAATCAGATGGCCGACTTCCGACCTCGTTTAGCTGGTTTTGATCCCGTTGTATTCGGCGGGGACTTGATAATCCTTGCGCAAGGGGTGTCCGGCCCAATCGTTCGGGCAGAGTATCCGCTCCAAATTCGGGTGGCCCATGAAACGGACGCCCGAGAGGTCGAATACCTCGCGCTCGTGCCAGTCGGCCGTCTTCCAGATGCCCGTGACGCTCGGCGCCTCGGGCAGTTCGCCCTCTCGGTCGTCTTTCCAGCGCGGCAGACGTACCTTCAAGACCAACCAGTGTTTGTGGACCAGACTCGACAGGTGGTATATCAATTCGAGGCGCGGTTGCCACTCGACTTTTTCCGCCTTCTTCTCGTCCGGCTCGAAGTAGTCGACCGCGGTGATGCAGTTAAGCATGTTGAACCGCAACTCGGGATCATCGCGCAGATAGCGGCAAACTTCGACCAGGCGATTGGCCGTCAGTTCGATCCACGGATCGATAGCCTCCAGATCGCTGCCGGCGATCGAGGCTTCATTGACACCGCGTAGTCTGTCGAGGATTTCGCCGATTTCCATGGGAGTCTGCCTTAGCCTGACGCCTTGTTCGACGCTGATCTATCGCTTTGCGCCGGCGCTTGATCGCCGAACGCGCGAACCCACTGCAAGTCGCCCCGATTCCAAACGTACGCGAACGCCACCAATAGCACGGCAAAAAACACACCGATGTCGGCCACCGCCGTCAACGCCAAGCGGCGCGCGTCGGCGCGTATCAACTTGGCACCGTCCGCTTCGTCGGTCGAGGGTAGTTCGGGCTGGCGGACGCCAAGCTCGGTCAGCTTTTGGCGGACCGGATCGGAAAGGCTCAACTCGACCGATCCGTCCGGGAGCTTGCTTGGCTGGGTGATTTCCAGATTCGGATCAGCCAACTGGGTTGCCTTGCCGAAAACGGTTGCCCAGGGAAAGAAGAACGCCAACTCCACCTCGAAGATGATGAAGACCAGGGCAACCACGTAGAATCGCAGATCGAACTGAACGAAGCTCGACCCGACCGCCCGTTCGCCGCACTCATACGGCTCTTGCTTCTCCGGCGAGGGGGACGATGCGCGTACAAATCGACCCAGCGAGAGGGTGACGAAAAGAAACAGAAAGCCTACCGTTCCAAAAAGAACCAAGTAAGCGACTATGGAAGTCGGAGTCATCGGTTGGCGCTAGCTACCTGATCCTGTGGCGAACTGCCGAATATAAAACCGCCAATTCTAGGCAATCGGGTGATAATTGCAAGGGCGTCCGGGATTTGGCCCCCACCTAAATGAAAAAGAAAAAACGCACCCCCTTGATTGCCGGGAAGTGCGGTGGCTGATATAAAGCCGCGACCGTTGGTCGCGCTGGAACTCCCGAAGAACCGTGGCCTTTTCTCGCGTGCGCGACCACCGGTCGCGGCTTTCTAGACGCTAGACCAGCGGGTCGGGCTCGGCGTCGGGCTTTTCGACCGCTCCCAGCGAGACGGGGTCGAATTCGCCGGGCCAGACGGTCTGATTGTCGAACTCCGCGTTGGTCAGTTCGACACCCTCCAGCAGCGCCTCGGCCAGATCGGTGCCCGTCAGGTCGGCACCCGCCA
>CAZDHN010000763.1:0-2985 GCA_964505115.1 uncultured Planctomycetaceae bacterium | reverse complement strand
CGCCCACGTGCCCGACCATGCCGAAGCGGTTCGCCAGTGCTTCAGCCAACTGACCGATCCCGAGTCGGGGTGTATTAAAGATGCCTCGGAGGTCTCGGCCATCGGGTTCAAGGCTGTTCACGGCGGTCGGCTAAGCGGAGTCGAGCGGGTTACGCCCGAGGTGCTCGAAGCGATGGAGGAAGTCAGCGACCTGGCTCCCGCCCACAACCCGCCTTACATCAAGGCAATGCGTTCGTTGGGCGAGCAGTTTCCGGAGATCCCGATGGTGGCCGCCTTCGAGACGGGCTTTCATCAAACCATTCCGGATCGAAACCGCTACTATGCCGTTCCCCGGGAGTGGGCCGACGACCACATGGTCAAGCGCTGGGGGTTCCACGGAGCCAGCCATCGTTACATTGCAACCCGAACGGCCGAGTTGCTCGGCCGCGACGATCTGCGGATCATCTCCTGCCACCTGGGCGGATCGAGTTCGCTTTGCGCGATTCGCGGCGGTCAAAGCATGGCTACCAGCATGGGTGCAAGCGCGCAGACGGGTTTGCCCCAGAACAACCGAGCCGGCGACGTCGACGCCTTCGCGCTGGCGAAGGTCATGAAGGAGACCGGCAAGTCGCTGCCCGAAACGCTCGACATCCTTAGCGCCAAGAGCGGACTGCTGGGACTCAGCGGCGTCGGCGGCGACCTGCGTGATATCGAGGCGGCCGCCGCCGACGGCAACGATCGGGCGCGAATCGCCATCGAAGTTTATGCCGGATACGTCCGCCAATACCTGGGCGCCTATCTGGTCGAGTTGGGTGGCGCCGACGCGATCGTTTTCACCGGCGGAATTGGCGAGAATCGGACGGAGTTTCGCGCCCGAGTGTGCGAAAACCTCGAAGAGCTGGGGATCGTGCTCGACCCGGCGCTCAACGAGTCGACCCGGGAAGAAGGCCGGATTAGCGCCGAGCAGAGTCGCGTGCAAATTTGGATCGTGCCGACCAACGAGGAGTTGATCGTCGCGCGGCAGACCAAACAGTTACTGGAGGGCTAAGGCGATGTTTATTGCCAGGGTTACCGGCTCGATGGTTTCGACTCAGAAGGTCGATGCCATGGTCGGCCACAAGCTGTTGATGGTCGAGCCCTACCGGGTCGATGCCGAGACACGGGCCAGCCTGACGACCACCGGACGCACGTTCGTGGCCGTCGACACGGTTGGGGCGGGCGAAGGTGAATACGTCCTGATCACCCAGGGCTCCAGCGCCCGGCTCACGCCGGAAACCAAAAACCTGCCGATCGACACGGTCGTCATCGGCATCGTCGACACCGTTCACGTCGACCATCAATGCGTATACAGCAAGGAAGGCGACGAGAAATGATGGCCACGCGGGGCGACGGCCGCAACCGACCACTAAACACTAACCAACGATCTTTATCATGCAAGTAAACGAAACACTGATCCGCGACGTCGTTGAACAAGTTATCTCCCGCCTGGGAACCAACGGGCGATTGGGAACCAACGGAACGGCCGCGCCGGCCGTCACCGGGAGCGGTTACCAGGGCCGTTTCGGCCTGTTCACCAATGCTGACGAGGCGGTTGCCGCCTCTCGCGAGGCCTTCGAGCGGCTTTCGGAAAGATCGCTGGAAGACCGGGGTCGGATAATCGAACAGATTCGCGCTGTCTCGATCCGCGATTGTGTCGAACTGGGCACGATGGAGATGGAAGAGACCAAGATCGGCCGCTTGGAACACAAGATCGACAAGCAAAAGTCGGTCGCCGAGCGAACGCCGGGCGTCGAATTCCTCCGCAGCGAGGTATTCAGCGGCGACCGCGGCCTGGCGGTCATCGAGCACGCCCCCTTCGGCGTAATCGGCGTGGTAACGCCGGTAACCCACTCGCTGCCCACCATCACCTGCAACGCCATCGGCATGATTGCGGCCGGCAACACGCTGGTCATCAACCCGCACCCCGGCGGAAAGCGAGTGGCGGCCGAGGGCGTGCGTCGCTACAACGAGGCTATCTATCGCAACGTGGGAATCGACAACCTGATCACGCTGATAACCGAGCCCACGCTCGACACGGCCAACGCCATCTTCAAGCATCCCGAGATCAACCTGCTCTCCGTTACCGGTGGGCCGGGTGTTGCCCAGGCGGCCATGGCGCAGGCCAAGCGGGCGATTGTTTCCGGGCCTGGTAACCCGCCGGTCGTGGTCGACGAAACGGCCGACCTGGATCGGGCCGCCCGATGCATCATCCTCGGCGGCGGTTACGACAACAACCTCCTCTGCCTGGCCGAGAAGCAGGTCTTCGTCGTCAACAGCGTATTCGACGCCATGCTGACCGCCATGGAGCGGGCCGGCGCGGTGCGACTCAGCGCGAGCGAGGTCGACGCCTTCACAAAAGTTGCCATTACCAGCGTCGGCGAGGGCGAGAAGAAGCACGACGTACCCAGCCGCGATTTCCTCGGCAAGGACGCGGCCGTTCTAGCCCAGGGTATTGGAAAGAATATTCCGGCCGACGTTCAGATCATCTTTGGCGAGACCGACGAGTCGAACCCCTTCGTGCCCGTCGAACAGATGATGCCCTTCCTGCCGTTCGTCCGCTGCCGCGACATCGATCACGGCATCGAGATGGCCAAACGCAGCGAGCACGGTTTCGGGCACACGGCCATCATCCACTCGCACAACGTTCGCCACATGACCAAGATGGGTCGGGCGATGGATACCACGATATTCGTCAAGAACGGCCCCAGCACGGCCGGCGTGGGTGCCGGCGGCGAAGGCTACTCGTCCTACTCCATTGCCGGCCTGACCGGCGAAGGCATCACCACCCCGCTAACCTACACCCGCGAGCGACGTTGCGTGATGGTCGAGGATCTTAGAATCCTTGGAAGATAGGTTGGAGAGCGGCAGTTTGATATTGGAAATTGGCAACACTTCAGCCATTTGAAATGGCATTTGTATTCGAGGGCCGTTTACGGTCCTTTCCGCCGCAGGCGGTATTAGGCCCGG
>CAZDHN010000762.1:0-2991 GCA_964505115.1 uncultured Planctomycetaceae bacterium | reverse complement strand
CCCGCACGATCACGCTGGCGACCACCGTTGGCTATGAGGATCTAGAGGGTGCCCTGGACGATCCACGGGACGCGCTGACCGACGGATTCGAGTTCGACGATCCCGGCGCGATCGATCTGGACGAAGTGACCGAGGTGATCGATCCGGTAGGCCGGGAGGAGGTTCAGCTTGAAGCCGCTCCCGGCGTGGAACTTCGCGACCCGCTGGGTAACACACCCGACTTCGCCGTCCAGCCGCCGGTCAGTCTTCCAATGGCTCCCACCGGCCAGATGTTCGCCGGCCGCGATCCGAAGCTCCGCGCGCAAATGGTTCGGAAGTCGGGCGGCACTTCGTTTACCGAGGCGGCTGTCGCCCGGGGACTGAAGTTCCTCGCCCGGCATCAGAACCGCGACGGCAGTTGGAGCCTGCACGCCTTTCAGGAGGGAGGCGATTGCGACGGCAGTTGCACGGGTCAAGGTAGCGTGCGTAGCGACATGGCCGCCACCGCCCTGGCTCTGCTGCCCTTCCTGGGCGCCGGTCAAACGCACTTGGAGGGCGAGTACGCCGACACGGTGTTCAGCGGGCTGAAATGGATGATCGACGCACAGGGCGACCGGGGCGATCTACGCGGCCGCGGCCAAGGCCGAATGTACGCCCACGGTCAGGCAGCCATCGTGCTTAGCGAGGCTTACGCTCTGACCGGCGACGAACAGCTTCGCGCGCCGGCCCAATTGTCGCTCGATTTTATCGTTCGCGCCCAGCACCATAAGGGCGGATGGCGATACGAACCCAAGGAGCCGGGCGACACGAGCGTGTTGGGCTGGCAACTAATGGCGCTTCGTAGCGGGCAGATGGCCTATCTGTACGTCTCGCCAAAAGCCTTCGAGTTGGCCGGGCTTTATCTGGATCGGGCCAAGACCGACAAAATCGGCGCCAAGTACGCCTATATGCCGCGGCAAGGAACCTCGCACGTGATGACCGCCGAGGCGCTGCTCTGCCGTCAGTACCTCGGCTGGCCGAAGGACCATCCGGGCATGAGGGCGGGCGTGAACTACCTGCTTAAGAAGCATCCCCCGAAAGAAAGCGAACCGAATATCTATTATTGGTATTACGCCACCCAGGTCATGCACCACGTGGGCGGAAGCGACTGGAACCGGTGGAATGCCCAAATGCGGCAGGTGCTCGTCGGCACGCAGGAGAAGAAAGGCCATCAGGCCGGGAGTTGGGCCCCCCGCGGCGGACACGCCAGCCGCGGCGGCCGAATCTACATGACCTCGCTGGCCATCTGTACCTTGGAAGTCTACTACCGCCACCTACCGATCTTTCAAGAACAGAGCGCCAAGCCTCCCGAGTGAGAGTAAAGGGGCACACGGGAACCGAACCCATGGGGGTCGGAGCGACGCTATTGATCTTTGCATAGTCAATGCGCGGATCAAGGGGGTTCCACCAGGGGACCGGGCTTCGCCCTCGATCATTAGCTACGCAAGGGTCAATAGAACTCGCTGGCATCCACTGGCAGCCGGTCCTTGCGGTTGCCGAGCCGGCGGTAAGTTTCCGGTTTGATCGAGTAGCTGATGGAGCGGACGGAGCCGTCGCAGAAGGCGAAATTACAGCCGCCGACGTGGGCGCTGCCGAAGTGTTGCCAATAGTTGCGAACACCGGGCCGATCTTGCATGAGCGGATAGTTGGGGCCGGTCCAACGGGAGATATCACCGTTTTCGCCCATGTACTGGTTCTCGTTGTCGCCCAGATCGTATCCGGTCTCGTAGTCGTCGGGGCTGAGGTACTTCTCGCCAAACAGCAGGGTATTGCTGGTGCCGTCTCGGACGTTGGCCATCGTGGTCTCGCTACAGGCGAAGACGATTCCGGTTGCGGCGGCGGCGATCTTGGCGAAGTTGGCCCGGCCGGTATCCGACTCGGCATCGGCGACGTCGGTCGGTCCGCCGGAGTGAAAAGTGGAGCCGTGGCTGCCTAGCCAGGTACAGACATCTCCGCCGTTGGCCGCGTAGTCGCTACGTGCAAGTGATTCGGTTGGCGCGGCGTACTTTGGTTCCACTTGCTCCGGCTGACTGGTGCCTGCCGGATAGGTTTTTGCGCGTCGGCGGCTGGGGCAGTTCAGTCCGGCAAGCGGCGTGGATATCATCCGCGACGCGGCCTGCAATCGGGCGTCGCCGGTCTTGCCCGACTGCAACCCCCAGAGCGCTTCCTGCTCGATGTACGGCAGCAGGCTATAAATCCAACCGCCGGGCTGGCGCCGGCCGGTGCCCCGGTCCGGATCGCCGATCCACCACCATCCCCAGCCGCCCGTGGGAAAATGACCCACGGCCGCATGATGGTTGTGTGCCGCCAGGGCCAACTGCTTCAGATGGTTTTGGCACTGCATTCGCCGGGCCGCCTCGCGGGCCGATTGCACGGCCGGAAGCAGAAGCGCGATGAGGATGCCGATAATGGTGATGACCACCAAGAGTTCGACCAGGGTGAACCCTTTGCGTCGATTTCGCATGGGAACCCCGAGGTCATTTCCGTCGCCGCCGCAGGGCGAGCAGTCCGATCGCTCCGATCACCAGAAGCAACATGCTCCCTGGCTCGGGGATGAGCGTTGCGACCGACTGGCCGTCGCCGTTGTTCCACAGCCAGTCGACGTCGTCCTGTGTGAGTGCCGTGTCCCACATTGCCAGGTCGTCGAGGTCTCCGTCGAAGCTGAACCAGTTTCTCCCGGGCCCTATTGCATACGTGCCGAAGTAGAGGTCGCGATTGGTGGCAGCGACCGGCTGACCACTGCCGGAGCCGGATTGCAGGTTGCCGTCGATGTAGAGGTGACGCGTGCTGCCGTCAAACGTTGCCACAACCAGGTGCCACTCGCCATCGTTGGTGATCGCAGTGGCGCTGGTGTAGATACTGCTCCCAAACCGGAACTCCACCTTGTTGCTCCCGTCGAACCACAGACCGTAACCCTTGTTAGGCAACTCGCAAGAATTAACATACCCGGTAACGGCTGATTGTCTCCACGGG
>CAZDHN010000761.1:0-3012 GCA_964505115.1 uncultured Planctomycetaceae bacterium | reverse complement strand
CCGTGTTTCATCCGTGGCTCGGTTTCATCGTACCGGAAGGCCGTGAACGGTTACCAGTTTGTCCAGTCTCTCGATTGTCTTCCCAAGCGGTGGGCTCGGACCCCACAGCCCCGATTCAGCCAAACAGAATCGGGTCGCGTTCCCGCTGGCTGGGCCAAACCTCCAGGGCGGTATACTGCCGGGCGAGCAGCTCGGCCAGACATTCGACGGCGAATCGCTCGCTGGCGAAATGACCCGGCATTAGCAATGCCACGCCGGTCGCTTCGGCCTCCAGACAGATGTGGAAGCTGGTTTCGCCCAACAGCAGGCAGTCGCATCCGGCGGTTTGAGCCGCTTCGAGAAACTCACCGGCCGCGCCGCAGGCCACCGCCACCGATTGGACCGTTTGGCCGAGGTCGCCCACATATTGCAGCCGGTCGATTCGCAGGAACGCCTTAACCCGATCGGCCAATTGCCCCAGCTCAACCGGCTCGGCCGTCCGTCCGCGGCGTCCGGCGCCCAAGTCCTCTTCGCCGGGTATCAGAGGAACAATGTCGAGCAGGTCGAGTCCTTCGGCCAGCCGCCGGTTGATGCCCTCTCGGGCGGAGTCGAATGCCGTGTGGGGGCTGTAGACGGCGATCCGCGCGGCGATCAGATCTAGCAGCAGCCGGCCGGGCGTTGTCTCGGTGGTCAGCCGCCCGAGCGGCCGGAAAGGCAACGGATGATGGGTCACGATCAGGTCGGCACCCCGCTCGATTGCCTCGGCCGCGCTTGCGGGCGTGATCGTCAGGCAGGTCATCAGCCGCTGGACGGTCCGATCCGGATCGCCGACCAGCAGGCCCACGTTATCCCAGTCTTCGGCCAAGGCGACCGGGGCGAGCTGCTCCAGGAAGTCAGCGAGATGCTTGATTGTCGTCATGTCAGAGAGAGGGGTTAGGGGCCAGGGATCAGGGGCGAGAGGAAGCCCGGGCTGATAGTCTTTACGGCATGGTTCAAATCGACGCGTTTTCCGGCAAGAGGTGACAGTCCGTGTTAGCCCCGTCGCCCGCGACGGGAAGAGTCGCGGAAACCGATTCGTTTTCCGGTCGCAGGCGACCGGGCTAACTGGTCCCTGTCCCCTAGCCCCTAGCCCCTGGTCCCTTTTCTTTTCGCTTCACTGTGCCGCCACGAAGCGGTAGTTGAGTATCCGCGGACCGTTAATCTCCTCGGCACGCAGCCAGAGCGTTTTGCCGACAAGTTCTTTTCCGCCGGGAATCCGATAGGTTTTCAGGTCGAAGCCACGCCCCAGTTCGATGATCCGCGAGCTCAGCCGCCGCCGATTTGGGGCGAATAACTGGCATTGGAAGCTGGCCGGCTTGTCTGTCTGGTTGACCATCCGCTGCTGGACTTCGAGTTCTCCCCGATCATTCAGTAGGGTGATAAGCTCGACGCTGACGTCGCCCAACCCGACATCCATCCGATGGTAGACGCTGAAGCGGTAATCCTTCTCGGCATTGACTTCAAAGTCGACTCGCATTTTGTGCCGCCCACTGCTGGCGCTGTAGGGCAGCAACATCTCGAAATTGTACTGTCCTGATTCGCCACCGGCCAGTTGGAAAGGCACCGTTCTTGGGTCGACGATCCAGTCGTCCGGAGTCACCAGCGTGGCCCGACCGCCTGCTCCCGCCGGGAAATGGTTCTTCAGGCGAAAGCCGTTGCGGTGTTTTTCTCCGAAGATACTGGGGATGGTCTCCCGGTCGAAAGCGAAGTCCATTCGCCAGCGCGCGATCGGTTCGTTGATTCCGACCACCAGCGAGGGCAGCGGCCCAACCTCGATTACCTGGCGGTGCCCGCGGACGGCCGGCGCGCGGCCGCGGCCCCAAAGGTCGACCTGCCGGACCCGGTCGCCCAGATAGAGCACTTCCTGGCCGGGCTTGTCGTTCCAGACAACCATTACGGCGCTGCCGTCGCGGCTGAAGACATGGTTGCGGCTTCCGTTGGGTAGCGCGATGCTGCCCAGGTATTCGGCTCCACCCAATGCCTGGGCGGCCGTTCGCCAGGGCAATAACAATTCGCCGGGCGTGCCGTCGTCGTTCAGCAGACCGCGGTCGGCGTCGAAGGGATCGGCGAAGAAGATACCTTCAGCGCCGTGAATCTTGGCGGCCATCATTCGCCGTACCAGATCGGCCGCGCGGACTTCGAGGGAATATTGATCGCGGTGCAGTGCCATCAGGGCAACCCACCGTTCAAGGCCCGGCCGCCCAGTGGTGGCCAGGTAGGTAGCCAGTTCCGCGTGCGTTAGCGGCGGATTGGCCGAGAGGGCCAGGAACCTGCACGGTCCTTCGCTCCCGGACGCCCGGGGAATCTCGTTCATCCACCCCCATCCGATCCCCAGCGTGACGTCCTGCCCGATCCGATCCAGTTCGCTCTTAACCTGGGTGAGCTTGTCGTCGAGGTGCAGGTAGCCGACGAAACTGGTGTCCGTGTCGCTACCCAGTTGCCAGCATCTAACTCGGGTGGCCAGCCGCGTCATTACCGATTCGAGCGACGGATACCACACTCCGGGGTCGGCCGAAAAGATGTCGGCAGCCAGTAGCGGCCGCGAATCGCCGAGTTGTTCTTGAACTTCCAGCGGGGGCCGGTTTAGCAAACCCACCAATTCTATGCCTCGGCCGGCCAGAAATTCGCCGAAGACAAGCAACGGCCGCACGTCCTCGTCCCCCTGCTTATCGTTATACCAGAGCGGATACTTAACGCGGCTGACTCCGGCCTGGCCGATGAGTTGCGCCAACGGGCCGATAGCCAATGGTTCGTCGCCGTTGGGCAAGGTCCAGCCGAACTCGCCGTCGGGCGAAGTAGCCCGCGGCTCGATGACCGCCAAGGTCAATTCTCTTTGACAGAGCGAAGTGTCGCTGCCTCGCATCGTGGCAAGCACTCGGTAGAAGCCCGGGCCGGGGATGGGCGGCTCCCAGTCGGCCGAGCCTCGCCATATGTCCGGATCGCTGGAAGGCCCGTCGCTGGAAGGCCCGTCGCTGGAAGGCCCGTCGCTGGAAG
>CAZDHN010000760.1:0-3021 GCA_964505115.1 uncultured Planctomycetaceae bacterium | reverse complement strand
CCCCGGGTTTCGGCGATGCTAGCGTCTAATCAATGGCGGTCAAAAAATCACTGGCCAAGGCCGGTGGGGCTCGTTTCCCTCGACCCACCCTACGACTGAAATCATAACTCTGAAATCATAAATCCGACTAAGGAACCTCAGCCACGGCCAGGAAACAGAAGAAGAAGGGCGCCTCGAAGGAGGACCCCAACGAGCGGCTGGTCGCCCAAAACCGCAAGGCGCGGCACAATTTCACGGTCATCGATACGCTGGAATGCGGCATCGTCCTGGTCGGGAGCGAGGTGAAGAGCCTGCGCGACGGCAAGGTATCGCTGGCCGAAGCCTACGGCCGGATCAAGGGCGGCGAGGTCTGGCTGGTTGGATGCGACATCGCCGAATTTGTCCAGGCCCACCGCTTCAACCACGAGCCTCGCCGGCCGCGGAAGCTGCTAATGCACCGTCGCGAGATCCTGCGGTTTGCCGGTCAGGCCATGGAGAAGGGGCTTACGCTGGTTCCGCTGAAGATGTACTTCAAGCGAGGTCGGGCGAAGGTGCTGATGGGAATCTGCCGAGGCCGTCAACGTCACGACAAGCGCGAAGAAATGAAGAAAGACTCGGCCCGACGCGACATCCAGCAGGCTTTGCGACGCCGGTAGAATCGTCGCTCGGGCATAGTTGGGGGCACTCTTTTCACCAAACCGCGTCGGCGGTATAATACGCTCTGCCGCCAGGATACAAGAAAAATGCCCGATTACATTGTTCGATACGGCGCGATGCGCACGCTGGGGGTCTTCTCGGCCTCCGACGAGCAGCCTTGCGCGCGGGCAACGAAAGTCATCGCCCGAACCGATCGAGGGCTGGAAGCGGGCGAAGTCCTTTTGGATGCCACGGAGCCGGCACTTGCCGGGCTGAAGGATCCGCCCCGCGGCCAGATACTCCGCGAGATGACGGCCGACGACGCAAATGAAATCTCCCGGCTATGGGAGCAGCGTCAGACGCAGTACGACATCTGCCAGCGTAACATCGAGAAGCTCGGCCTGCCGATGCATCTGGTCGACGTGGAGTATGTTTTCGGCGGAGAGCGAATCGTAGTCTACTACTTGGCCGACGGTCGCGTCGACTTCCGCGAGTTGGTGCGCACGCTGGCCAGCGAGTTTCAGACCCGAATCGAGATGCGGCAGATCGGTGTCCGTGACGAGGCCAAGCTAATGGCCGATTACGGCGATTGCGGCAAGCCGGTCTGTTGCAACAATCACCTCGTTCAAATGCCGCCCGTCTCGATGAAAATGGCCAAGCTGCAGAAGGCCACGCTCGATCCGACCAAGATATCGGGGCGCTGCGGCCGCTTGAAGTGCTGCCTGCGCTACGAGTTCGATACCTACGAACACATGTTGAAGGAGTTGCCGCCGATTGGCAGTCGGGTGGAAACGCCCGACGGACCGGCCCGCGTACTGGGGCACGAAATCCTGGCCGCCCAACTGCTGGTTGATACGGGCGACCACGTCCGCAAGCTGGTCCATTTGGCCGACGCGAAGCCGATTGAGGCCGAAGAACCCACCAAGGACGCCACCAAACAGTAACGCCATGCTCGATCCATCGCATCCAATTGCCCAACTACTCGAAGAAGACTCGCGTTACTCGTTCGACGCCTACGCTTTTGTCTTCGAGGCCCTCAACTTCGCACAGAACGTGCTGGATATGGGCGAGGAGCGTCCGGCCGAGAAGGCCAAGCCGAGCAAGGGGCGACAAGAACAGGAAGCTCCCAAACACGTTAACGGAGCACAACTCTGCGAAGCGCTTCGCCTGTTCGCCCTGGAACAGTTCGGCTACATGGCCCAGCCCGTGCTCAACAGTTGGGGAGTGAAGAATACGGGTGACTTTGGCGAGATCGTTTTCAACCTGATTCGCATCGGCCAAATGCGCAAAACGCCTCGGGACACTCGCGAGGATTTCGAGGATATCTACGACTTCGACACGGCCTTCCGCGAAGAGTTCAAGATAACGCGGCCGGAATAGCGGCAGGGGGTCGAGGTCGCGCTAATCCCATAAACCCGCGACCGTTGGTCGCGCACGAAGCAAAAGGCTCGCGGTCTTCCGAAAGTCTCAGCGCGACCAACGGTCGTGGCTTTATAGGAGCTTGCCAGCAATTCAACGGTATTGGGGCTTGCCCGGCCGCCAAAACAATCAAGAAAGAAAGCGACCGGCCTGCACTGACCGCGAAGGCGTTACGGGCATTTGCCCTAAGGGCGGGCAGAGCACCGGTCCGGTTTCCGACTGAGGCGCCCCCCAAAGAGGTTCGCCCGGCAGCCGAAACGGACTCCAGGCACCGCCGCTCACACGCCGACAGGCGGCCAGTTCTAGCCAGAAATTGGCCGGTGGGTCAGAGTTGCTTTGTCCAATCGCATCAATCACCGGAGCCCGCGGGAGGGCTCGACAGTGCCAGGCCAATCATGGTCACACAGGCCGGTCGCGGTGAATCTTATACGCTGCACGGTCACAAATTGAGCTTCCGCCTTATTATGTGACGCAGTTTATGGCCGTGCGTGGTATATTCTCCGCTCCCGTAAAGTCTACCGGTACACGGGGGGAATGCAAGGGCAATTATCGAGCGGGCAGAAAAAACAGCCGGATTATGGACCCTTGCATAGCCAATGATCTAGGGCGAAGCCCGGTTCCCTGGCGGGCCCCCCTTGAGTCGCGCATTAGCTATGCAAGAATCAATAACCCCCCGGGGGTGTTGGCACTCTTGTCCGCAAGGCTGCCTCGTGCGAAAATTCAGATAGCGTTGGATTGCTTCCGACTGAGCCGTCCCGTACCTTGGGGCCGTCCCGCACCTTGGAGCGGGTGTCCGTCGGGCGTCGTAACCCGCGGTGAGGACTCGGCGGCTCGGATATCAAACTCGTGGCGACCCTGCCGCATTAATATGACAGATCCACTTCGAGATGACGCCACCGGGCTTGCCCCGGTGGATTGGCGTTTGAAAACTGCATCACGACGCTCGTGCCATGTCCGGTCTCCGCTCGCTTCCGCCGAAGGCGGAAG
>CAZDHN010000759.1:0-3028 GCA_964505115.1 uncultured Planctomycetaceae bacterium | reverse complement strand
GCGAAGGAACTTGGCCTGAATACCGGGACTCATTTCGCCGATTTCGTCGAGCATGAGCGTCCCGCGATGTGCGGCCTCGAACTTGCCAATCTTGCGATCGGTGGCCCCGGTGAAGGCTCCACGCTCGTGTCCGAACAACTCGCTGGCCAGCAGGTCTTCGGAAAGCGCCGCGCAATTCAGGCAGACGAAGACGTTCTTCCGTCTCGGGCTGGAGTAATGGACACCCCGGGCGGCCAGCTCCTTTCCCACGCCGCTTTCTCCGCGTATCAACACGGTCGCATTGCTACCGGCGGCGCGGCTGATCTCTTCGGCGATTTGTTGCATCAGGGGGCTGCTGCCGACGATTTCGCTTTGTACTCCCAATCGTTCGCGCAACTGCACGTTTTCGTCGCGAACCTGGGTAAGGTTCTCGGCCAGTTCCTGACGCCGGTTGAGGTTTGTCAGGGCCACGGCCACCGTGTCGGCAACGGCCAGGGTGAACTCCAGATCGTCGGGTTCGGGAATGCAGTTGGCGTCGGTCGAGAAGAGGTGGATCAAGCCGAGCACTTTTTGTCCCTGCCGCACCGGCGCGCATATGACACTGGTGGCGAGAATCTCACCCTTGCTGTCGCGGCTTCCCAAGGTGCTATCGCCCATCACGTTGCGGGCCAACACGGCCTCGGCCTCGCGCAATACCGTGGTTGCCAGGAAATTCGATACGCGATGGTATCGGCGGTCGACCGTACTGCGCGAAGCGATCACCTTCAGGTCGGCGCCACGCGGCTCCTGGGCCAGTTCGCGTGGTAACAGGAGCAGCGCGCCGGTGTCGGTTCGGGTCCCCTCGAACAGTCCCGCCAGGGCCAGTTCGGCCATCGACGTTACGTCCGGAGCCTTGGCCAATTCGAAGGCCAGCTTGCACAGTTTGGCGGCGGCCTGGCCCATCTTCGAGATACCGCTGTCGGGCGTTTCACCCGGCTCGAGAAAGCGAGTCTGGCCGCGACGGTGTGTGATCGTGGTCGGCTGGTAGGCCGCCAGCACGCTGGAATCGTCGTCCGAGTCGTGATTGGCCGAGTCGTGGTTGGCCGGTTCCTCCTTCTTGCGGCTCTGGGGCCGACGGATCACCGTGCTGGAATCGTCAAACGCTTCGGTCAGATGATGAACGAACATCAGTTGCGAGCGGCCGATGCGAATGGCGTCGCCGGGAGTCAAGGTCCAATCGCCGTCCAAGAGATCATCGCCCACCACCGTGCCGTTACGGCTGTCAAGGTCTCTGAGCATCCAGCGGCCTTCCGACATGAAGACCTCGGCGTGGCTGCGACTGCAGCGATCGTCCTTGACCACGATCTGGCTCGTCGGCGCGCGACCGATGGTTACCGACTGGCCGGGCACCAGCCGGAAGACATCGCTCCACTTCGAGCCCTCGCGTATTACCAAATAAGCCAACTGCGACACGCTAACTCCCTACTGATCGCGAATATCGAATATCGAACAAGGGTAACCGTTCACGCCACGCTGGGGACTGGTCCATTTTTCGGTCGATTGGCTGTCCATTCCACCGAAATCGCAAGCCGAAAACATGGACCTGTCCCCCTTCCGTCGCGCGAAGGGGACAGTCCCCCGTGAACGGCTATCTATAGATTATCCGCCCACGCCCCCTTTCGGCAAGGAGATTCCCTTTACCGGGTGCCACTAGGGAGGGGGTCTGTCGGGCAAAAGTGCCAGACGAGTTAGCGCCGTTGGGAACGTTTTCTTGCAATAATCAACTCGCCAAAGTATTATGTATCTTACACAGCCGCTACACACTACCATGGCTCGCACATACGCACACGCCTTGGTTTGGGTCGCGCCTGTGCCGCGTCGTGGCTGTCGCCGGACGAGAGGAGGCAACCGGTAAAAGGCCAAGACTACTACTTGATCGCCTTACACTTCCAACAGGAGATTTGTTATGCCAACCCGTCTCTCAACCCGCAGTCGGGCCGCGCGCCGGACCGTCGTTGGGCTTCTCGCTCTCGCAATGTTGCTGCTGCTCTGTCCCGCAGTTCACGCGCAGGTACTCAGCCAAGCCAACCAGGCGGTGGGCGGTATCTCCATCGATGCCAGCGGGCTGCTCGACAATTCAACCCTCGATGCCAGCGGCGCGCTGCGCAGTGCTCGAGCCAAAGCGCTTAGAGCGGTTCCCGATGAGTTGGGCAAGGAAACGGGCCTCCGAAAAGTCTCGCTACGCGGACTGGAAGAGGCAATCCGCCAGTGTGTTGACGGCGGCAAGGACCTCTCCGACGAAATCCGTCTGCTGGCCGGCTTGCAGCAGATTCGCTACGTCTTCGTCTATCCCGAGCGACGCGACATCGTCTTGGTTGGGCCGGGCGAGGGTTGGAAGGTTGGCGACGACGGAGCGTATGTCGGCGTTACAACCGGCCGGCCCGTCATGCTCCTGGACGACCTGCTGGTCGCCTTGCGTACCGCCCGGCAAGCGGCACGGGGCGGTATCAGTTGCTCGATCGATCCAACACCCGATGGGCTGACCAATCTTAGAAAACACGTGAGTAAGTTGCGAACCATCGGTAATCCGCGGCAAACGGCCGCCGGTATCGAAGACGCCTTGGGAATGCAGCAGATTTCCGTCACCGGAGTGCCCGACACGAGTCATTTCGCCCGGGTGATGGTGGCGGCCGACTATCGCATGAAACGGCTGGCAATGAACTTCGAGCCGGCCCCGATCCAAGGTCTCCCCAGCTTCTTGCAGATGATGAAGGCGACGGGCAGCGGCATGCGTAACATGCTGCCGCGCTGGTGGCTGGCACCCGACTTCCAGCCGCTGTTGCGCGACGCCGACGGCCTGGCCTGGGAGTTGCCCGCCGCATCCGTTAAGGCCATGACCGAAGAGGATTTCCTCAACGCCGACGGCACCCGACAGCACAGCGGCCGCGCCAATCCGCTGGCCGAGCGTTGGGCAAACAACATGACCGAGCACTACGACGAGTTGGCCGTGGCCGACCCGATCTTCGGAGAATTGCGCAACTGCATGCAGTTGGCCGTCGTGGCAGCCTTG
>CAZDHN010000758.1:0-3028 GCA_964505115.1 uncultured Planctomycetaceae bacterium | reverse complement strand
CTGGCTGAAACCCATTTCTTCGCGGCTGAAGATCAGTCGGGCGGCCTCGCAGGCGATCCGGCGGCGTAGCTTGTCGATTTTCATGTTTGCACGATAGGTTAGCCCGGTCGCCCGCGACCGGCATGGAGGTGATTGTTGGCAGTTCCTCCCGTCGCAGGCGACGGGGCTAACAGGCGAGTTGTGAATCGTTCAGAGCCCCGCCAGTGTTACTATCCTTCCATTGTCCTGTTGGGACAAGCCCGACCCGGAGAATTGAGGGCCCGACCGGGTTGTCTGTCGGGAAAAAGTCTCTGAAAAGCTATTCTTTTCCGCGCTTGCTGGTATGCTTACTAATGACCCTTGCATAGCCAATGACCGAGGGCGAAGCCCGGTTCCCCGGCGAAATCCCCTCGATTAGCGCTTTGACTATGCAAAGATCAATAGTAGGCGTGCCGTACGACTGAACGGCAAGAGGCGGGGTCGATGCCATGGCTCCCCTCCACGTGCAATCGGCATTCTGAACCCATCAACCGGGGAGTGCGGGCGATGAAAGAGGGAATACGCGAGGAGCCGCGGGTTATGGCCGCGGCGGAACGGCAGATGCAGGCCTGGGTGAAGGCGGGTGACATCGCCGATCGGGCAGTTCGGTCGGGGCGGAAGGCCGAGCCGGAAACGAAGATCGGACCGTTCATCACGATCTCCCGAGAGACAGGCGCTGGCGGCGGGCGAATCGGCCAGCTTGTCAGCGAGAAGCTGGGTTGGGACCTGCTGGACAAGAACCTCGTCGACCGGGTGGCCGAGCGCCTCGGACTACCCCATCACATACTGCAAACAGTTGATGAAACCCGGGGACTCTACGACATGGTGCTCAACGTGGAACGGGCCGGCCCCGTGGCCGCCACCGACGCAATCATCGCCGCCGGCAAAGCCCTGGGATTCATCTGAGCCGATTCGGCCCCGTCTTCCCAAACGGGCCGCACTTCGCTAATCTGGATGGTTCCGAGGGATTGGGGATTAGGGATTAGGAACGAGTAAGAAGCCGTAAGGGTGTGTTTTCTTTCGTCTCTAATCCCTAATCCCCAATCCCTAATCCCTCATCTCAACCCTTCCCACACGAAACGCGCTGCAACCATGTCCAGATTCCAACACGTCTACGTGCTGAACGTAATGTCGGACGATCATCCGGGCATCGTGGCGGCCGTCTGCGACGCGATCGATTCGCTCAGCGGCAACATCGATTCCTGTAGCCAAACGGTGCTCGGTGGCTTCTTCACCCTGATTACAATCCTCAGCCTGCTCGGCATCGATCGGATCGGCGCGCCCGGCTCCACCGCCGCCGTGGCGCTATTGAACGACGCCGTCAAGAAAGGCGGCCTGTTCGCCTCCAGTTCGGTCGGCGGGCTAAGCGGCGCTTTCATTCCCGTCAGCGAAGACGCCGCCCTGGCCGAGGCGGTTGGGAAAGGGCATCTGGTGCTGGAAAAACTCGAAGCGATGACCGCCGTTTGTTCGGTCGGGCTCGACATGATCGCCATACCGGGCGACACGCCGACGGAGACGATCGCCGCGATCATCGCCGACGAAATGGCCATCGGCGTCATCAATAACAAAACGACCGCTACGCGACTCGTACCCGTACCCGGCGCAAAAGCCGGCGAGGTGATCGATTTTGGCGGTCTGTTCGGCACGATGCCAGTGATGGAAGTCCGCAACGCCGGCGCCAGCCAGCGCTTCGTCCATTTCGGCGGCCGCATCCCCGCCCCGCTGCAATCGCTGGGGAATTAGCACGCCATCATTTTCCTCAACGCACTCCCGCGCGAAGACGGGGTGTTGCTTGGGTTCCGGGGGTGGCATTAGGGGCATTGGCGAGAAACCCAGCGGCACCAGGGCCAGCGTGAGCCAGCCCAGCAGGTGACGTTGCCATCCCAGCGGCACGTTATCGTTTGCCGTTGGCGGATGTCGCGCGCCCATCAACACCAGCAGTAGAAGCATCAGCCACCACCACCAGAAGCCGAAGAAGATGACGGCCACTGCCGCCGCCGTCAGCAATAGAGTGGCCACCAGATGAGCCCGCCGCCGCATCAGCCCGTAGAGGATATGCCCGCCGTCGAGTTGCCCGATCGGGACCAAGTTCAGCGACGTGAGCAGTAGCCCGACCCAACCGGCAACGGCCATTGGATGCAGGTTGATGTACTGCCCGTCGGGCAGCGGCTCGACCAGCATTTGGGTAAGCTGCGAGAAGAGGATCGACGTGCCGAGGATCGGCTGGTCGGAGTCGGCGGGAATTCCCTCGATGGCGTGCGAGCGCATCAGCCCCAGCACGCAGAAGATCAGCGTCGGCACCAGGCCGGCCAAGGGGCCGGTGATTCCAATGTCGAACAGTGCCTTGCGGTCGCTGATCCGGGCGTCCATGCCGATCACCGCGCCCAGCGTGCCGAGCGGCCCGACCGGCATGGGGATGAAGTACGGGAAGCTGGCCGGCACGCCGTAACGTCGGGCCTGGATGAAGTGGCCCGCCTCGTGGCAAATCAGAATCGTCATCACGGGCAGCGCGTAGGCAAACCCGGCTAGAATGAACGAGGCCGCGTCGGTCGCCTCCGATGCCCCACCCGCCACGAACGTGGTGATGCAGGTCAGCACGAACATGGTCAGCGGCAGCAATACCCGTCGCCGGTGTGGTCCGGTCGAGTAATCGCCGGCCTCCGGAGGCTCGGGCACCAACTCGGCAACGATAATTTCATCCGTCAAACTAGAATCCCGCTCGCTCATTCACTTTGGTCATTGCTCATAGCTCATTCATTTCGCCCCAGTTTATCCACTTATCCCCTTCGGTGGAAGGCGAGCATTCCGTATGTTTAGCCGGCGGACTTGTCCGCCGCGTTCCCTCGTTACGATGCTTTGCGTCGTAACGCATACTTGGCCGCTTTGCGGCCCTGTGTTAGTATAACCCGGCCAATTCCGCTTCGGCGACGCGGAAAGACTCCCCTCTCCCTTTGGGAGGGGCCGGGGGTGGCCTGATGAAAATGTTGTTTATGTGTGTTTCCTGCTAACC
>CAZDHN010000757.1:0-3039 GCA_964505115.1 uncultured Planctomycetaceae bacterium | reverse complement strand
GAGTTCGCCGACGGCAGCGACGGCTCGATCTTCGCCAGCACGGCCTTGTGGCCCGGCACCGACGTGCGAATCGAGCTATTCGGCGAACAAGGCGCGGCGATTATGGAAGGCGCCGCTTTCTCGTTGTGGAAGTTCAAGGAGGAACGGCCCGAGGACGAAGCGATCGGCCGCTCCGGCGACGCCGGTCAGGCCTCGGGCGGAAGTTCGCCGACGGCCTTGGACAGCATCGACCATCAGATTGTAATCGACGATTGCGTCGACGCGATTGCCGAGGATCGCGAGGTAATGATCCCCTGCGGGAGCGTTCGACCCTCGCTGGAGCTGGCCCTGGCCATGTACAAGTCCGACAAGCTCCGCCAGCCGGTCACCCTGCCGCTTGAAGACGAAGCGGATATTTGGGGGTGAGCCGCGATTGCTAGCGGTGGGGGTTTGAGTAATCGGCCGATTCGTGATAGGTTGAAGGTGAGCCGCGACAGCTAATCCGGATTATTTGTCACTTAATAGTAACCCGAAGCGTAAGCGAGGGATGCCACACGAGTTTGGTTCGCGACCTTCAGACACGCAGTGAGGCGCCGCATCGCGGCAAGTGCCGAGCCAATATGAAGGAAGGCGTTGAGCGTCCCTCGCTTACGCTTCGGGTTACGAGACTGACGACCCACGAGGAGAAACTGCTAATGAGACATTACCGCTTCGCATACCGCGGAATTATCGCGGCCGGCATGGCCCTTGCTTTTGTTCTGGTCGCGAGTCGATTGACGGCGGCCGATGCCGAGTTCGAGGTTATCGCGAAGAAGGACGTGATGGTCCCGATGCGCGACGGCGTCAAGCTGGCTACCGACATCTACCTGCCGGCCAAGGAGGGCCAGCCGGTTGAAGGCAAGCTGCCGGCCATTTTGGACCGGCGTCCGTACAACAAGAACGGCGCGGGCGGATACGCAAAGTATTACGCGGCCCGCGGCTATGTGTTTGTCGCCCAGGACACGCGCGGCCGATATAAGTCGGAAGGCGCCTGGCACATGCTCACCGACGACGGGCCGGATGGCGCCGACACGGCCCGATGGATCATCCAACAGCCTTGGTCCAACGGCAAGTTCGGCATGATCGGCACGTCGTACGTCGGCGGCACCCAACATGCAATGGCCATGGCCGACGCGCCGGGGCTGGTTACCATCATTCCGGTCGACGCGATGTCGAACCTGGGTTACCACGGCATGCGCAACGCCGGTGCGTTCGAGTTGCGATTCTGGAACTGGATCATGTCGATCACCAGCAGCAAGGGCAGCCGGCAGACTCGCGATCCGGCAACCGCGGCCATGCTCAAGGCGATGAGCGACAATCGTGTTTCTTACTTGCTGAACTTGCCGCTTCGCCGCGACACCACGCCGCTGATGCATTGCCCCGAGTACGAGAATTGGCTGGTCGAGGCGATGAAGCACGGTGCCAACGACGACTTCTGGAAGCAGAACGATATCGTCGATTACCCCGAGCAGTACAAAGACATCCCCGTCTATCTGGTCGGCGGTTGGTACGATTCCTGGGGTGCCGGCACCACGGCCAGCTACATGGCGCTCGACAAGGCGATCAAGGGGCCCCCGTACCTGATCATGGGCCCTTGGATCCACGGCGCACAGAACCGTTCATCTCACGGACAAGTTGATTTTGGCAAGGAGGCGGCCATTGCCGATCCGCTCGCCTGGCGGCTTCAGTGGTACGACCACTGGCTAAAGGGCATCGATAACAAGGTCGGCAAGGAGGCCCCCTTCGCCAGCAAGGTGAGGATCTTCGTGATGGGTACCGGCGACGGTCGCAAGACACCCGAGGGCAAGCTCAACCACGGCGGTTATTGGCGCGACGAGCAGGAGTGGCCGCTTGCTCGCACGCAATACACGAAATTCCACCTTCAACCCAACGGGCGGCTGAGCAAAACGCCGCCCACGTCGCGAGGCTCGTTCACCCAATTCACCTTCGACCCCGGGAACCCGGTCCCGACGATCGGCGGCAACATATCTTCCGGCGGCGGCATCTTGCTGCAAGGCGCCTGGAACCAGTGGGGCGGCACGCACATCTGGAACTGGCGGGACCCGATCCCGCTTTCGGCCCGAAACGACATTCTGGTGTTCCAGACCGAGCCGCTGGAGTACGACTTGGAAGTGACGGGCGAGCTCGAGGTGAAGCTTTGGGCCTCGTCGTCGGCGGTCGATACCGACTTCACGGCCAAGCTGATCGACGTATATCCATCCAGTTCCGACTTTCCCGCCGGCTTCGACCTGAACATCGGCGACGGCATCGTCCGTGCCCGATTCCGCGAGTCGCTCAAACAAGAGAAACTGATGCAGCCCGGCACGGTCTACCCCTTCACGATCAAGCTCTATCCCACGTCGAACGTCTTCAAGAAGGGGCACCGGATCCGCGTCGACATATCCAGCAGCAACTTCCCCCGCTTCGACATCAACCCCAACAGCGGTGAGCCGTTGAACGACAATCGCCTGATGCTGAAAGCCATAAACAGCGTATACCACAATCGCGAGCACGCCTCGCACATCGTGCTGCCGGTTATCCGCCCGCGTTAAGCGTGCCGCTTATTGACTCAACTACCATTTAGCGGGCGGGCTTGCCCGATTTTCCGCAGGTTGTTTTTTCTGCTAGACGATGGCGGTTGGTTGGTAGTCTTGTAGGTTATGCTTCAGCATAACAGCCGGCCGGATCAGCGATTCGTTATGCTGAAGCATAACCTACGACCAGTTGCCACGCCAACCTGCGGAAAATCGGGCTTGCCCGCCGTTGGAATCAGCGGATCGAAAGCGATTCCCGCAAAACGGCGGGCAAGCCCGCCCGCTAAATACGAAGTGGCGCTGTCCAACCACGTAAGAACAAGGAGCCACACATCATGACCGCGAACGATTCTCGACAAGGCGGTTCGTCCGAGCCGAGCCGACGCCGGTTTCTAAAACAACTTGGCGAAAAGACGATTGTGGGCGGGGCGACCGCCGGGCTGCTGGGCGATGCCGGCCGGCTCAGTGCCGCCGACACGCCAAGCGC
>CAZDHN010000756.1:0-3043 GCA_964505115.1 uncultured Planctomycetaceae bacterium | reverse complement strand
GAACTTCTTGCCGCTGCCGCAGGGGCAAGGATCGTTGCGGCCGACGCGCTCTTGCCGATGGCGGATCGGCTCCAACTTGCGGTCGCCCTGGCTGCCGTCGATCGCCGATTGCTGCTGGTCGGCAATCTCTCCGGTCGACGGTGCCTCCTCGTGTATCGCCTCGGCCTCCTTCCAGGTCGATCCCACGAAGCCTTCGTCGAGTTGCTCCATGCGAAAGACCAGATCGGTTACCCGTTCGCCGACGGAACTCCACATCAACTCGAAGGTTCTCATGCCCTCGCGTTTGTATTCCACCTTGGGATCGACCTGTGCGTAGCCGCGCAGGCCGATGCTGCTTCGCAGATGGTCCATGGCCAAGAGGTGATCTTTCCAGGCCGTGTCGAGAAGCTGCAAGACCAGGGCCCGTTCCATCCGCCGCATTTCCGGCCGGTATCGTTCCTCGACGAGCGTGGAGAGTCCGTACTGAAGTTCTTCGGGTTCGCGTTTGGCAATCTCCTCGGGCGAGAGGTCGTACCGCAACTCGCTTTTGAGCCAGTCGGATAGTGCCTGGAGTTTTTCGAGGCCGGGTTCTGCCCGCTGCAACTCGCCCAATTCGTTCTCTCCGCCGAAAAGCCCTTCGAGTTGGGCCCGAACTTCGGCCATCATCCGGTCGGACTGGCCGGCGCTATCGCGACTTTGCTCGACCAGCAAATCGTGAATCTGTTCGCGTTGCTTGTTACGGAGGTCTTCCAGACTGAACTCGACGTTGAAGCGGCTGCGAGCCCAATCGACCAGTTTCTCCCGATCGTAGCGCTTGTGGCCGCCCGAGTCGCGCGTGGTGAAGTGGTACAGCCCGGCCATCACCGGGTACTCGATTTCCTTCTCGTTATAGATCAGCCGGGCGCGGTCGCGAAGCTGTTGCTTGAAGGCTTCGGGCTCCAGTTGGCGAACTTGTTCGATGTCCAACTCGACGCCGAACTTGTGGCGGACCCAGGCGCCAGCGGTCTGCATGGGGAAATCGGCCTCCAGGAACCGGGCGCCTTGCGAGAGGTCGGTCTCCTGCACGGCATTGCGGGCTTTCTCGATCAACTCACCGCTCACTCCGTCGCGTCCCAACTTGCGTAAATCGCGATCGCGCAGGTTCATTCGCCATCGGGTATTGGCCATCTTGGCCAGCGCTTCCCAGTTCCACTCGCGAGGATCGACATCCTCGGGCATGTTCTCTTCGATGGCGTCGAGCACCTGCCCCTCGACCAACCGCTCGGCTTCATCCTTGGCATAGACTTCGGCCGACTGGAAATCCATGCCGCGGAAATCCCGGGCGTCCAACTCCACCGTCAGAACACCGCCCACCCACTCGGCAAACGATTCCGTCCCGTAGTCCTTGGCCAGGAACTGATCGATGTAGCGCTCGATCTGCTGGTCGATCATCTCCAGGATGAGTTCCTTGCAGTTGGCCCCGTCGAGTATCTTCTGCCGATAGCCGTAAACCCGCTTCCGCTGCTCGTCCATGACCTCGTCGTATTCGAGCAGGTTCTTGCGTATTTCGAAGTTGCGTTCCTCGACCTTCTTTTGGGCTCCTTCGATGCGTCGCGAGACCATCCGGCTCTCGATGGCCTCGCCTTCCTGCATTCCCAGTCGGGTGAGGATATTCTTGACCCACTCGCCGGCGAAGATGCGCATCAGGTCGTCTTCCAGCGAGAGGTAGAAGCGGCTGGAGCCCGGGTCGCCCTGCCGGCCGCAACGGCCGCGCAACTGGAGGTCGATCCGCCGCGCTTCGTGTCGCTCGGTGCCGATGATATGCAGGCCACCCAAGCCGGCAACTTCGCGGCCCTCGACCTTGGTTTGTTCGCGCTGTTCGATTTCGCCGATCAGCGCGTCCCACTCCTCGGGCGGGACGTCGAGCCGCGTGGCGTATTTCTCCTGAAGTTGCCCCCAGGCCATTGCCTCCGGGTTGCCGCCCAAAACGATGTCGGTACCTCGGCCCGCCATGTTGGTGGCGATTGTCACGGCCGACTTACGGCCGGCCTGGGCCACGATCTCGGCCTCGCGCTGGTGATGCTTGGCGTTGAGTACCTCGTGCTTGATGCCTCGCCGGTCGAGCATCGCGGAGATTAACTCGCTCCGTTCGATGGAAATCGTTCCCACCAGGATCGGCCGGCCGCGGTGGCGAATATTGGTGATCTTCTCGCGGGGGACGGTTTCTGGCCGCTTGCTGCCCTTGGGGCGCACTACAATGACATCGTCGGTTTCCCGCTCGATAGCGCCCCATAACTCGTCCTGGTTCTTGTCTTTGAGCTCGAGCACGTCCCACTTGTGCATCTCCTCGATCTCGTCGGTAATCGCCGTGTACTTCTCCTTCTCGGTGCGCAAGATGACGTCGGGACGGCTGAATCGGTGCAATACCCTGTTGGTTGGGATGGCAATCACGTCCAGCTTGTAAATCTTCCAGAACTCGGCCGCCTCGGTCATGGCCGTGCCCGTCATGCCGCAAATCTTGTCGTACAGCTTGAAGTAGTTCTGCAAGGTGATGGTGGCCAGCGTCTGGTTCTCTTCCTTGATCCGCACGCCCTCCTTGGCCTCGACGGCCTGATGCAAACCGTCGCTCCAGTTCCGGCCGGGCATCAAGCGGCCCGTGAACTCGTCGACAATCACCACCTCGCCGTCCTTGACCACGTAGTTGACGTCTCGCTTGTACAGGTGATGGGCCTTCAGTGAGTTGTCGATCAGGTGAGGCCACTCCATGTGACCGGCCGTGTAGAAGCTTTCGACGCCGGCCAACTGCTCCGCCACGCGGATTCCGTCGTCGCCCAGGTGGGCCGTGTGCTCCTTCTCGTTCACCTCGAAGTGAACGCCCTTCTTCAATTGCCGGGCGATACGGTCGGCGTTGGCGTAGCGGGTGACGTCGTCGTGGGCCGGGCCGGAAATGATCAGCGGAGTTCGGGCTTCGTCCACGAGGATATTGTCCACCTCGTCGACTATCGCGTAATGCAGCCGACCCTGCACTTGCTGCGTGTGCTTGGGGTATTTGTCGTCGCCCCGGGCGGCCGGCCGCATGTTGTCG
>CAZDHN010000755.1:0-3059 GCA_964505115.1 uncultured Planctomycetaceae bacterium | reverse complement strand
TCCTCGCTAATCGACACTAATCTGAAAACAATCAGCGAAGATTAGTGAAGATTAGCGTTCCTCCAGCGTCTTTTTTCCAATATCCAGCGTTTCACTCACGCTCTGTATCCGTAACCGTTCACGGCCTTTCGGCATTACGGAACGGAGCCACGGATGAAACACGGATGAATTACTTCCGCCGCGCTCACTTGCTATTCTTCTCGTGGAATTCCAGCATGAAGTCGCGAAGCAAGCGAACGCCTTCGGCCGGCATGGCGTTGTAGATCGACGCCCGACCGCCGCCAACCGAGCGGTGCCCCTTGAGGGCGACCAGGCCGCGCTGGGCGGCTTGCTCGAAGAATTTGCCCTCCAACGCGGCATCGGAAATCCGGAAGGTCACGTTCATAATCGACCGGCTGGCCGGCTGGGCATGGCCTTCGTAGAAACCGCCGCACTGATCGATCACGTCGTACAGCAATTTCGACTTCGCCCGGTTCAACTCGGCCATCTTCGCCAGGCCGCCAATCTCGTTGATCAGCCAGTCGGTGACCAGCTTGACCATGTAGATGGCGAACACGGGCGGAGTGTTCTGCAACGACTTGCCCTTGGCCACGACCGGATAGCTCAGCATCGAGGGCAGCCCCGGCGGCGATTTGTCGATCAGATCGTCCCGAATGATCACGATCGTCACGCCCGCCGGGCCGGCGTTCTTCTGGGCGCAAGCGTAGATGATCCCGTAGCGATCAATCGGCACGGGACGGCAGAGGAAGTCGGACGAGGAGTCGCAGACCAGCGGCACGTTGCCCACCTCGGGCTCGCTGGCGAACTGCACGCCCTGGATCGTCTCGTTCGATGTAATGTGGACGTAGGCCGCCGCCGGGTCCAAATCGAGTTCAGCCTGGTCGGGCACGCGGATGTAATTGTCCGACCCGCCGTCCCAAGCAACCCGGGTGTCGCCCTGCGTGGCGGCCTCCTTGATCGCCTTATTCCCCCAGGAGCCGGTCTGTATGTAGTCGGCCGACTTGCCCGTGCACGCCAGCAGGTTCATCGGCACCATGGCGAACTGCAATTGGGCCCCGCCTTGCATGAAGAGCACGCGGTAGTTGTCGGGTATTGCCAACAACTTTCGGAGGTTGGCCTCGGCCTGGTCGATCACGGCTTGAAACGTCGGCGTGCGGTGACTGACCTCCAGTATCGATATGCCCACGCCAGGCAGCGCCAGCAAATCGCGCTGGGCCTCTTCCAACGCCGACAAGGGCAACATGGCCGGACCGGCCGAAAAATTGAATACTCGCTTTTCCATCTTTTTCATCCTGATTCTAATTCACACGGATCGCCGCAAGCGACGGCCCCAGACTTCCCATGAATAGTACCATGCGTGGGCCGCGGGCGCCCGCTTGCCGTTATTGATCTTTGCATAGTCAATGCGCGAATCAAGGGGGTTTCGCCAGGGAACCGGGCTTCGCCCTCGATCATTGACTATGCAAGGGTCATTAAGAACACCAATTTAGCAGTTATGCCCGGCATTCGATAGTCGGGGGGGCCGAGTTTCCGGTCCAAAGACCCTTTGGGAGAGGCGCCGGGGTGAGGATCGAGAATAATTGGTAACCGCAAATACCAAGAACCAAGCAGTCCGTTCCGGATCTCCCTCACCCTATTGCTAGCTGCGCCCGCAACCCAAAAGAACCTGGCAACATGCGCGCAGGCTGCGCGCATGTTGCGACGTAAGACCCTAACCCCTGGCCCCTGCTCTAATCCAACGAAATAATCGTCGAGCCGTCAGGCCGCGATTGGCGCCAGGCTGATCGGAAGGAGAAGGTCAGGCTGAAAAGCACTAGTGTCAGGCCGAGGATACTGGGCGTCAGCCAGAGCCACCAGATCAGGCCGATAACCACGCCCACCATGTGCGGCCAGCGTTCGAACAGCGCCGCCGGTATCCCCTTGCGGATGCCGACGATTGTCAGCCCGGCCAACAGTGCCAAGCCGAACGCGCCCGCCAGACGCTGTAGCAGGCCGCCGCTTTCGAGGCGAACGTACTCGATTACGACTGGGCCCGACTGCGTGTCGGACGCCAGGCGAACGACCGCTCGGGGCCGGTCCAGAGCCCGCCTCCACAGTTGGGCCGGGCAATCGGTTATCGAGCTTCCGGCCGAGGGAGCATCGGGCGCGTCGGCCGAGCCAAACCGTTCGGCGATCGCCGCTTGCCGATCTTGCAGCGATTGAAGCTTGGCTTGGGCGGCTCGGGTTTCAGCAGTCGGGCCCGCGTCGACCAGATGACGCCGAAGCCGCTCTTGCGAAGCCGCCAAACGCCCGGACCACGTCGCGTACCATCGCAGTGCGTCTTCCGGCCGTTCGGCATCGACGCCCGACGCCGATTCCATCAGTGCGACGATACTCTCCGTGCGAAGCAACTCTTGCGCGACCGGGTCCACGGGAGCCACGTCGCCGAGGGCTGCAACGTCGCCGAGACCCGCGGTGGTCGGTTCGTATGACGCGGGCCCCGAAACGGTCCAGAGGGTTTGTCTCACCGGCAGGTCGCCCAGCGAAGGCGCTTCGAATCGCCGAGAGTCGGACGAATCGGGCTCGGGCAGTTGGCCGCTGAAAACCACTTCCACCCGTTGCGGAAGGTCTTTTGGTCCCAAGGGCAAGCGGAAGCGGTTCGACGGGGCACCGTCGGCCCCCGCCGACTTGCCGTCGGACAGAGGCGTGGTCGGCACCCCGGCAACGCGGACCTGCACCAGCTTATACGTGCGAGGTAATTGGAGCGGGCAGTTTGAACGTCCGGCCGGCTCCAGGTCGAACACGGCGATGCCGTGACATGCGCCGTCCGCGCTGAAGGCAATGTGAAAATCGGCCAAGTCGACCCGTTGCGAGCCGCTCGTCCGAGGCGAAGTCGCCAGAATCGCCCGGTAATCCTTGCCAACGACCCGATAGGAAATCGAATCGGGCGCTTTCAACCGCGAAGCCAGATCCTTCGGCAAATCGATCTTCTTCAAGTCGCGGGTTTCCCAGCCGATCGGTTGGCCATCGCGTTTTGTGGGAAGCACGACCACATGCGTCAGCTTTTCCAGGTCTCGCAC
>CAZDHN010000754.1:0-3069 GCA_964505115.1 uncultured Planctomycetaceae bacterium | reverse complement strand
ACGAACTCGAATCCCAGGTGATAGGCGGCGTGTGAGAGAATCTCCGCGTCGCGATGCCGGCTCAATAACATAGCCAGATTGCAGTGCCCGCGAAAATAGATCGGAAACAGAATATTCTCGTGCCAGAAGATGTATATTTTCTGTCCCTTGCAGTGCGGGAATGCCGGATCGATCGTGGGGTCGTAGTAGGCGACCTTGTAATCCAGGGTGCTCATCCAGCCGAGAATGGCTTTGGCGCCCAGCAGGCCGCCCAGTTTATTCAGAAAGGGGCTGTTGATTTTCAAAGCGTCGACTTCCTTGCCTGAAAGAGTTTTCAGTTGTCAGTTATCAGTTTTCAGTTAGGAGAACTCGCAAGAGCGGATGTCTTATATCTGCGATAACTGGCATCCAACTGTCAACTGCCAACTACTGATAACTGAAAACTGATAACTGACAACTATGTCACAACACCGCAGTCCGTGGCGTTGCTCACAAGACGTGAATGATTAAATTGGCCAGTTGCCGGAAAAAACCTCTTCGGCGGGGCCGGTCAGGTAAACGTGATCGTTTTGGGCCCAGTGTAACTGCAAATCTCCGCCCGGCAGATGGGCGAGAATCTTACGCTCGGTGCGGCCGGCCAGTACGCCGGCCACGCAGACGGCCGCCGCGCCCGTGCCGCAGGCCATCGTTTCGCCGGAGCCCCGCTCCCAAACTCGCATGTGTACTTCCGTCGGGCCGACCACCTCGATGAACTCGGCATTCACGCGGTTGGGGAAATGGGCGTCGGTTTCAACCTTGGGGCCGACTTCCAGCACCCAGCGATCCGAAAGCTTCTCGACGAACGTGATTGCGTGCGGGTTGCCCATCGAAACGCAGGTCACCTTCAATTGCTCGCCGTCGACGTCCAACTCGGCCTCCACCACCGCTCTGCCCGGCAACTCCTGGTTTCCTGGCAACGTGGTGGGGATATCTTGCGGATCGAGGATTGGCCGGCCCATGTCGACGCGAGCCCGGCTGACCCGACCGTCGGCGATATCCAGATCCAAGGCCAGCGTGCCGGCGCCGGTTTCGATCTGAAGCGTTTCCTTTTTTGACAGCCCGTGATCGTAAACGTACTTAGCCACGCAGCGGATTCCGTTTCCGCACATTTCCGCCTCGGAACCGTCGGCGTTGAACATGCGCATCCGGGCGTCGGCGATCCGCGAGGGGCAGATCAGGATCAGCCCGTCGGCACCGATGCCGAAATGCCGATCGGACACCGCCCGGGCCAATTCGGCCGGATTCACGGGCAAGGGTTCTTCGAAGCAGTTGACGTAAACGTAATCGTTTCCCGCCCCTTGCATCTTGGTAAATTGCATTGACTCCACTCCGCCGCGGTTCTCGTCATCATGCGCAAAGTGCAAAGGGGAGTGAAAAATGGGGACTGGCTCCGAGCCCAAGGCACATTGGATTTTCGCGAAAACGGTCGCCGCGAGGTGCCTGTCCCCTTTTTTCACGGTGCGCCAATGGCCCGTCCGAAAAAGGGGGCAGGCACCGTCGGCGAACCGCCCAAGCAATTCAAAACCAGATGCTTGACGGAGCCAGTCCCCATTTTCAGACTACCGCCTTTACAGTTCAAACCACGCATTTTACGGGATCGACGATCAACCGGTCAAGTCTAGCAGATTTCCGCTCTGGCCGGAAACATCCTTGCTTCGAGTCGCGTCGTCCGAGCCGGAGCCGTCCGACTTGTCGGAGTGTCCCGCCGGCGCTTCTTCCCAGAGCCGGCGGCCGTCGGCGTCGCGATCGGCCGTCTCGTGGTCTTCGCCGTCGGCCTCTCCGATGCCGGCCGCGCTCTCGGCCTTCTGTTCGGATCGAACGGTTCGCTGCTGGGCGGCAACGTCTTGTTCGGCCCGTTCCACGTCGGAACCCTTGGTCTGCGCGAGCGGCGAACCGGCCGCGCTACCGGCGATTCCTCCCATTGGACCTATGCTCATGAGAAATCTCCTATAAGCCGAAGGGTTAGGAGCAATCAGGCATCAGTTGTCGATCATTGGCCTTCCAAGATAGTCTAGCATTTTGTGTAACATGAAGGTTTGCATTGCGAGGCATCCCCCGATTGCGTTTCCCGTTCCCACCCCGCCCGCCGCCGAAGGCGGCGGGCGGGGTGGAGATGTGACGCACGTGGCGATCCGCCCAACCCGACGTAAACGTCGGGCCTACTACCGCCTACGGCGGAAAAGGACCGTAAACGGCCCTATGCGATCCCGCCATTCACATCAGCCACTATAATCCCAGTAGAGCCAAACGATCAATAACAAATCGGTAGATGTATACCTCATCTCCTTGCCGGGTTTGGTAGCCATTGCCGGGCCTGTGGGAATAGAGCCGGCGGGCTGTCGGGCCTCTTCTGTAGGTCGACCTGTAGTTGCTGTAGCGCCTTGCTGACGCCTGGAAACGCCTCCTTGCTCGTCTTGGGATGCTTCAGCGACCCGCCAACGTGAATCAACATGATCTGCTGGCTGGCGCCGCCGACCAGATCGCTGAGCACGGGGATTCGCCATTCGTGGCGCCCCACGACCGTGTGGAAATTCAGATTGACGTCCGATTGGAAGTTCATCTCGCCCTTGCCGAGCAGGCTGATTGCGTCGCCGTTGAAATCGATGCGGTCGAAGTAAATGTGATTTCCTTCGATGCGGAAGTCGATGTCGCTCTTGCTGAAGGCGGTTACGTCGGGTTGGCGGATGCTGAGCATCTTCAGCAAGGAGATCATCAGCGGCAGTTCGTAGATATCGGCCTCGCGTAGACGGATTCGGCCCTGTCCGGCCAGCGCGTTGATGCTCCGTCCGCTACCGCGAAGGTCGACCGTCGCCATGATCTTTCCACGGAGGTTTTGACGGCCCATCATAACTTCCTGGGCGCATCGGGTCAGATCGGCTTGAGCCAGAGTGGCGTGCAGCCCGTAGCGCGGCACTTGGTCCAAGGCCACCCAGCCGTCGCCGTAGACGATGCCGTCGAAGAGCTTGGCGGTAATTGTTCGCGGCTGTTGGTTGGGCTCTGGTCGGTTTGCCTGGTCGCCCTCGCCCGAGGGCCGGTCGATCCAGGATCCGA
>CAZDHN010000753.1:0-3070 GCA_964505115.1 uncultured Planctomycetaceae bacterium | reverse complement strand
ACGAGCCCGCGCGAACGTCGAGGCCATCAAGCTATTCGAGATGCTCGACCTCGCCCGCGTACCCGACGGCACCTACCGCGCCGGCAGCCTGGGCTTCAAGGGCCAGGTTAACGTCGAGGTGGTCGTTAAGTCAGGGCGGATTGCATCGGTCCGAGTTACCGAGCACCAGGAGAAGCAGTTCTATTCCGCCCTGACCGATATGCCGCGGAAGATCGTCGAGAAGCAGGGCGTCAAGGGGATCGACGCCACCAGCGGGGCCACCGTCACTTCCGAAGCCATCATCAACGCCACCGCCAAGGCACTGGCACGGGGAATGCGTTGATCGGAGTACACTCCATCGTTAGCCCGGTCGCCCGCGACCGGTAAACGGGCCGGTTCTCGCTGTTCTTCCCGTCGCGGGCGACGGGGCTAACATGACGGGGCCATGCTAGAAAGGGGCACAAACGGTGTTAGACTGGTTCCTCCCCCGGCATAAAGGCAAGCCGGGGTTAGGTCGGCGGCTGCTAAGGTTCCTCGGCCGAAGCTGGCTGGCGTCGCCACTGCGGCGAACGGTCCAACTGCTGAGCCTCCTTCTCTTCATCTGGCTATTTCTTTTTGTCTGTTGGCCGTATACGGCCGAGCGGGCACGGATATGGCCGGGTTGGGTGCCAGTCAACGTCGACAGCGCGACCGGCCGGGCTACCGTGGCCGCCGAGCAATCGTCTGGCGACGCTCCTGCCCTTGGCACGCTCGTCTTTCCAGTCGAGAAAACCGCCGACGGCGAACAATCGCTGGGCAGCTTTCGCGTTGCCGAGTTGCGCGAAAACGAGTTGATTCTCGAGCCGGACGGTTCGCTTGACCAAAACGAGCTCGACCGCCTGGCGATGAGCATCGGCCCTTGGCTCTTGCGGGAGACGGAGCCGGGTAGTTGGCCGTCGCATTACGCCGATGATCTCGCCGCCAAGGAGTTTCTGCCCGCCGAATCGTTCCTGGCAATCGATCCCCTGATGAGTTTGTCGACCGCGATTGCCTCGCGAACCTGGATTTGGTCACTTTCATGCGCCGCCGTTTTGATCGCGGTATGTCTGTTTATACCCCGGGGTTTCTGCGGCTACCTTTGTCCGCTGGGTACGCTAATCGACTTTTCCGACCGGCTTGTGGCCAGACGCATCCACTGGTTTCGGCTTCCCGCCGACGGCTGGTGGATCAACCTGAAATACTACCTGCTCTTGGCGACGCTGCTCTCGGCGGCCATGGGCGTGGTCGCTGGCGGTTTTGTTGCCGCGATGCCGATCGTCACGCGCGGACTTGTCTTCCTCGTCACGCCCCTGCAGACGGCCGCCGAACGCGGATGGCATCAGGTGCCGCCGATGACACCCGGCCAATGGTTGTCGGTCGGCCTTTTCGCGGGAGTGTTCATTGTGAGCCTGCTTGGTCCCCGGTTTTGGTGCAGGTGCCTTTGCCCGACTGGTGCGATTCTGTCGCTGGCTACTCTGTTGCGGTTCAGCCATCGTACGGTGGCAGATACCTGCATTTCTTGCGGCCAGTGCATTGATGCCTGTTCCTTCAACGCGGTCACCAGCGACTTCACGACCAGGACCACCGACTGCACGTTCTGCCAGGTGTGCGGCGGAGTATGCCCGGCCGGCTCCATACAGTTCCGCGCCCGATGGAAGCAGGGCGAGCCCGCCACGGCCGACAATCGGCCGAACAACGGTAAGGCGATCCGGCGGCGAGGGTTCTTGGCTTCCGCCTTGGGCCTGCTGGCGGGAGCCGTGGGTGGTTTGGCATCGGCCGCGGCCATCTCGGGCAGTACGGCAAGCCGCAACGAAGCGGGCGGCAAGCCGTCCGTTCGCCCGCCGGGCAGCGTGCCGGAAGAACAATTCTTGCGGATCTGCGTTCGCTGTGGCGAGTGCCTGCAAGCCTGTCCCAACGACGTACTGCAACCGTCGTCGTTCGAGCAGGGCCCGGAAGGGCTTTGGACGCCGCGCGTTGCCGCCGACTGGTCGGGTTGCGAGCCGAGTTGCAACAATTGCGGCCAGGTCTGCCCGACCGGAGCCATTCGCGCCATCCCGCTGGAAGAGAAGCGAGTCGCCCGGATGGGCCTTGCCGTCGTCAATAAGGAGACTTGCCTGCCTTACGCGGGCGAAGGCGATTGCCAGTTGTGTGTCGACGAATGCAAGAGCGCCGGTTACCGCGCCATCGAGTTCGTTCGCGTGGGAACCGAATTGGACGCCGAGGGGCGGCCCCTCGCCGACAGCGGCTTCCTGGCTCCAGTGGTGTTGGCCGACCTATGCGTCGGTTGCGGTCTCTGCCAAGCGCGCTGCCACGGGATGAATGTCGTGGAGAAGAAACTGCTGGGGAGTTCGGCAATCGTCGTCGAGGCCGGCGACGGCAAAGAGGATCGGCTGATGCGAGGCTCTTACATCTCCCTCCGCGAGGCCGAAAAACAGCAGCCGCAACACGCCACGCCCGAGGGCGGATACTTGCCCGACTTCTTGAAATAGAGCCGGATGTCGAGGCGACGCAAACGTCTCGTTTTTCCGCACATATTCTAGCCACCGCGGGTGGCGGCATTTTGTAGCCAGTGGCATGAGCCGTGGACAAACAGGGCACGGGAACCCTAATCCGCACTATTGATCTTTGCATAGTCAATGCGCGAATCAAGGGGGTTCCCCGGTGGAACCGTCTGGATCAGCGCGTTGACCATGCGTAACCGTTCACGGCGTGAAACACACTGTTTTACGGCCAGTTTCGTTTAGCCGGCGGGCTTGCCCGCCGTGTTTGAACACGGGGGAGTTCCGGGGACAGTATACATAACTCTGGCTCATCCGGTTGAAGCGTAGCTGGGTCACGGAATCGCCAACATTGGGGTGCGTTTTCAGAACAAAGGGGACTGAAAAGGCGAAAGGGCCGCGGTTCCCAATGGAAAACACGGCCCTTCCCTTCGTTCGATCGGGTTGCTCGCCAGCAGAGCCCGACTGACCGGGGATTGTATCAGGATCTCCTTGGACATCAAGGGTTTGCGGCGACGAAGGCGTAAATATTCGCCGAAGGGGTGGAATGACTGTCGTGGAGTCGAGAACTGGCG
>CAZDHN010000752.1:0-3072 GCA_964505115.1 uncultured Planctomycetaceae bacterium | reverse complement strand
CTGCTGTTCGGCTACGGCTGCCACAACACGACGCTGGGGGCCTCGGTTTACAAGTACAACGGCGACTACGCGGGCTTCGCCCAAATCGCGATCCAGAAGGCTCACCCCGGCGCGACCGCAATGTTCACGATCGGTTGCGGCGGCGATTCCAACCCGGTCTCCTGGTGTGGCAAACAGCCGGAAAAAGCCGCCGAGTTCGGCGAGTCGCTGGCGGCCGCCGTCGATCGCGCGCTGGCCAAAAAGCTTCGCCCGATCAACGGGCCGCTCTGCGTGGCTTTCGGCCGGGTGGATCTGCCCTTCACCAAGCCGTTGGGCAAGGAGGAACTCGAAAAGCAGCTCGCCAAGGGAAACAAACGCAAACAAGGAAGAGCCAAGTTCCTGCTGGAGTATGCGGCCAAGCACGGAGCGCCGCCGACCGCCTACCCCTGTCCGGTACAGGTGGTTCGCTTTGGTGACGATCTTTCCATGATTGCGCTGTCGGGCGAGACCTGCGTCGGCTATGCACTGCGGCTCCGCAAGGAATTCGAGGGCCAGAAGCTTTGGGTGGCCGGCTACTCGAACGAAGTCTTTTCCTACATACCTTGCAAGCGCGTGCTGGCGGAAGGCGGATACGAGGCCAGCGGCGCAATGATTTCCTACGGCTGGCCCAGCCCCTTCAAGCCGGAAATCGAAGACCGCATCGTCGGCCTGGTAAAGAAACTCATGGCGCAATGCGAGAAGTGAGACGAGAAATGTAGGGTGGGTCGAGCGCAGCGAGCCCCACCGGGAGCAATGACCAATGTCCAATGACCAAGGAAGCCCGAATCACCAAGTACCAATGATTTCAAGTACATCGCCGTTGCGCACTTGCCCGTGCCTATTGGGATTTCGTTATTGGTCATTCCTTGGACATTGGACATTGGGCATTCCTAGCTCATTGTTGCCCGGTGGGGCTCGCTGCGCTCGACCCACCCTACACCTACATCTCACTGCCCGATCAGGTTTACCGATCAAACCGTCCGGGTGCGTTCTTCGATGGCCGCCGGAAGCCTGCCTTTGAACCACGCCTTGGCACGGTAGGTGAATTCCTTGCCGACGGGCGTGAAGTCGATCGGCCGCTGGTGGGTCGCCAGCGGGTTGCCAACCGAAGCGGTGGTGTGGACCGGTTCGTCCCACCACCGGCGACCAGCTCAGCGAGTCGTCGATCGCACCGGCGTCGAACTCGACGCCGAGTTGCCGCATCGTATGTTCGCAAGCCGCCCGACGCATCTGGCAGACATCCAGCAAATGCCGCGTCAGGTGATGATGCGACTCCAACTCGTGAAGCATGAAAGTGTCGTGGTTGCCGGGCAGATTGGCGATAATCCGTGGGGCCAGGCTTCGCAGCTTCGCCAGGTCCTCGGGTTTGCTGATTTCCAGCCGGCACAGCGCCAGCGCCGCGTATCGGGCCCAGTCGGTGTTGTCCAACAGCTTGACCAAATAATCGAATCCCGCCGGCTGACGGAGTCGCCCCAACGCCCGCAGGCCGGCCTGAACCATGGGGCTGTTGGCAGCCGAATAGGCCGGCGCGGGGCCCAATGCCTTAACGATTCGCCGCGAAGCGTCCGGCGGAGCAAACACGCCCAGGGCACGCAAGGCGCGTTCGTTCCGCCAGAGATGTTTGACCCGCTCGACATCCGGCGGCAACTCGTCGAGAAACGAGCCCGCTGTGTCGCCGGGAGCGAGGATTTCCAATTCGGTAAGCGTTGTCGGGTAGAGCGGCTTCGTGCCTCCGAGACTGGAAACCCGCACATATCGGACCGATTGGCGGGGAAAGCTAACCTCCAGACGCACCGGCGAGGAACCGCTCCGATCCGTGCCGACGGTTTTGTACGTCTTCCCATCAACCGAGACGGCGACTTCCCAGCCCGCCATCACAAACGGCTTGCTGTGCTGGTGGACGACAACGCGGTCGACGACCTTGGGGCGGATGATGTCGACCAGAACCCATTGAGGCGTTTTGACGTTCTTCGTCTGCCAGTGCCCGGAGCGTAGGCGTCCGTCGAACAGTACCTCCGCCGACCCTTTGTAGACGGATGAGAATGTAACGCCATAGCCAATGCCGGCCACGTCCTCGTCAAGCAGTTCGAGGATTTCTCGGGGCACGGAGTTCGGAGGAACGGCCGCCAGCCAGCGCCGCCAGTGCTCGGCCTGCTTCGTCCGCTCCTCAACCGTCCCCAAGGCGTTGAACGGAAGCTCCATGCCGGTCAGGTTCGTCAGCGAGACGCGGGCCGCCTGGCGGACGGTCCAATCGCCGTCGTCCAGCGCGGTCGCAAGCGGCCCTAGCGAAACGCGAGTGCCGCACCATCCCAGCGCCATGGCCGCGGCCCGTCGAACTTCCGCCGCCTCGTCGCTCATAGCCTCAATCAACGCCGGCTCGGCCGCACGGGAACGCAGATATCCCAGCCGCTCCACTGCGCGGTAACGCACCCGGGCTTCCCGGGCTTTTCAATCCGGCAACGTCTTCCTTAACCTGGGCATCAAACGGCCCGGCAAACGAGACGGTGGTGGAAATCAATAAAGCCAAGAATACCGAGAAGCCGCGATAATTCATTGCCACGTTTTTCCACGAAAGTAATGCTCTTGTGAGGTCATGTGCCAGGGATGCCGTGCAAACAGAAGAATCTGAACAGAAGGAAACAAAGGAAACGAAGATTGTGGTATTGACTGGGGTTCTTCAGGAAAATGAATGGGGAAAGTGGAACGTTAGCAAGTCGAGCTTTCCATTCTGATTTACACGAGACATTGAAGGAACACTAATCCACGCTAATCCTCGCTGATTGTTCTCGTATTGGCGTCGATTAGTGAAGATTAGTGTTCCTTCTTCGTTAGCTTTGTTACCTTCTGTTCAAATTTTCCTGTTTCCGCGGCCTTCTTGTGAGGCGATGATACGGAAGGCACTTCAGTTACTTGCGATTCAGTCTTTGGTCGTGTCAGCCCTTTTCCGCAAGAACCAAATCGGGCTGGACTGGGCTCCCAAAACTGTGGAGATATGTGGGATCCATTATTATGCTGGTTTTGTTTCGCGCTTTCAGGCCCAACGGGCCGCGCTAT
>CAZDHN010000751.1:0-3074 GCA_964505115.1 uncultured Planctomycetaceae bacterium | reverse complement strand
GGTTAACACACGGCCGGACCGGCCTCAAAGGCTGGTCCGGCCTGTTTGTTTTCTTGGCCGTGAATTGGTCTATCACGGCCAAAGTGATGGGTGCCACTGCTGGCCGTGACATACCAGTAGTCAGGCGGCATTCTTCATTCTTCCTCGCGATTCTCGCTTGGAAATCCCCCTAAACCACGGGGGTCCCCGCATTCACCTATTCTGTAAATTCTTCCTCCCGCCTATTGACAACGCACATCCCGCAGATTAAACCAATAGCCTAGTCCGCTAGCACTGCCAGCAATAACGCGCAGGTGGCAAAACAGGTGGTTTGCGTAAACTGCGTAATTTTCCACTTGCCGGTATGTTGAGGACTCAGTGACCCTATTGCTAGCTGGGGTCGCAACCCAAGAGAACCTGGAAACATGCACGCACGGCGCGGACATGTTGGAACGTAAGACTCGAAATATTCCCCCGCTCAACCTTGACCGGAGAATTGCATCATGCGATCGCACAATTTTTTCAGTTTGTTCGGCAAGCGAAACAAAACGCGTAGGGGCTCAACGAGCCGCATGACCCGACAGCACGCGTCGTGCAGCGGATTACGCTCGCTAAGAGTTGAGCCGCTGGAAGAGCGGCGGTTGCTGAGTGTGGTGACGAACCTGGGCGGGGTGGAAGAGATCGCTCCCGGCGTCTTTATCGAGCACACGATGGAGGTAACTCCGTACGATGAGCCTGATGCGTCATCGAGTGAGATCAAGGTGGGCCCGTCCCTCCTCGGCGGTAATGGTCTAGAATTCAGCTTTGTGCCCGATGCCGGCACGCCCCAGAATGTCATCGACGGATTCGCTGAAGCGGGGAACCTTTGGTCACAACTCCTCAACGATGACATCATGGTGAACGTTGAGATTGCTTTCCCTGTTCTTGGGCCCGGCATACTCGGAAGTACAACCAGGGTCACGATCAACGATACGTACACGGACTTTCGGACAGCATTGGGAGCGGACGCTGGTTCCGCGGACGACGCAACGGCCGTGGCCAATCTACAGGCTGCCCCGGACGTTGACCTACGGATCAACTATACTTCCAACAACCCGAACGGCGCCGGTAGCGCAACGCCGTACATCGATTCCGATGGCGACGCCAATAACACGACCGTGAACATGGCTCGGGCCAATGCGAAGGCGCTCGGCTTGGTCGCGGCCGGCGATGCGGCGAGGGACTCAAGAATCGAGTTTAGCAGTGTCTTCACCTGGGATTTTGACCGTAGCGACGGGATAACCGGCGGTTCCTACGATTTCGTCGGCGTCGCCGCGCACGAAATTGGGCACGCCCTGGGCTTCATCAGCGGTGTCGATGTCTTGGATATAAATGCCGGTCCATTCCCGGACGATGCCTTTGTGTTCGTCTCGCCATTGGACATGTTCCGCTACTCCGCGGCTAGCGTGGCATCCAATGCGCTGGAGTGGGCGGCAGGGCAAGCGGCGGGCAGCCAGTTCTTCTCGATAGACGGCGGTGCCACCAGCTTGACCACGTACTCAACCGGTCGCACTTTAGGCGACGGCCAACAAGCCAGCCATTGGCGAGACAACTTGGGCATTGGGATAATGGACCCCACGCTTGCATCGGGCGAATTTGCCGACATTACCGCTTTGGATGTGCAGTCCTTCGACGTAATCGGTTGGGATCTCACCGCTGGAGCCAGCCCGACGGACCCAACATTTGACGGCACGGTTCTCGATGACACTTTTGTGGTCTCGCTAAACGCGACGGACAATAGCATCGTCCAGGTCGAGTTAAACGGGACGGTTATCTTCGCCCAACAGATCAGCGTCACAAATTCCATTACGCTGAATGGCTTGGCCGGCAACGACACTCTCACTATCGATTACGCCAACGGCAATCCCGTCCCCACCGGCGGAATCAGCTTCGACGGCGGCGGGCAGAGCGGCTCGCCTGGCGATACCATGGAAATCGCGGGCGCCACGGGCAGCAACATCCTCTACACGCCGGACGATCCCGCTGGTCCCAACGGGCCCGGTTCGGGCGTGGTGATGGTGGATGGCGGAGCGGTTGGTTTCAGCGGCCTGGAGCCGGTGTTGATCTCCGCCGCGGCAGCGTCATTCACCGTCGACATCAGTGCGCTTGCCGCGTCGGAAATCATGACCTTTGGGGACAACGTGAGCGCCGGTTTCTCCGAAGTGGATTTCTTGAGCATTGGGATTGAAGATGTCGTGTTCGTCAACCCGACGGCTTCGCTCACGTTGGTCGGGAACGGTTTGGGCAACTGGGTCTATCTGAACGCCCTGGATCCCGCCTTCAACGCGTTGGTGACGCTCGGCGGAGGCGGCGGCGTCGACTTGTTCGACATCAACGCCACCACGGGCACGATGTCCCACGTCGTCAACGCGGGCGGCGCGGACGACGATATCTACGTAACGTTCTCCAGCAGCGACCTCAACGACCTGCCCGCCCCGCTCACCATCAACGGCGAAGGTGGAGCCGCCGATGTGGTCACCTTCTGGGATGACCTGAACGGCGCCAGCCGCGATTACACGCTATCGGACAGCTCGCTCGCGTTCAGCCCGACCAGCGGCTGGTCGCCGGTTGGCATGTCCGGGTTGGAAGTCGCGATCCTGCAGGCGGACAACGGCTCGGCCGACAGCATCGACGTGATTCCTAGCGCCACGACCGAGTTCTTCATCCTCGGCAACGCCCCGCCGTTCTTTACGCCGGGCGGAGACGCCTTGGACTACCAGAGCGCCGGCCTCGCCACGCTGACCATCACCGGGCCCGGCTCGGGCATCATCAGCCAGGCCGGTTTGCAGGACGTCAATTACGACAGCATGGAAAGCGTGACCAATTCTCCAGGCGGCGCGCTGGACCTCGTCGTCGACGCCGATACCGATACGGTCAACCCCAGCTTCTCCAACGACGGCTTGGCCGACAGCTTCATTGTTTCGCTCGACGGGAGCGGCACGGACGTGCGGATTTCGGTAGGGCCGGCCGGCTCGGAGACCCTCGTGTACAACGGCCCAATGACGTCAGTCAACAGCATCACCGTCAACGGCTCCGACGACGGCTCCGGTCGATTG
>CAZDHN010000750.1:0-3084 GCA_964505115.1 uncultured Planctomycetaceae bacterium | reverse complement strand
GGATCGTTTCAGCGGAAAAATTAAGTGTATTACCTCCACATTTTTGGGAGCCCAGCCTCGCCCTCCCGCTATTGTCAACAGAGACTAACGAACGTCGCCTCGCCCGTCCAGATGCACCATTAGTACGGCCAGATCGGCCGGCGTGATGCCACTGATTCGTCCGGCCTGAGCTAAATCGGTGGGCCGTACTTCCGAAAGACGCTGACACGCTTCGGCGCGAAGATGGATAAGCGAGGTGAAGTCTAAGTCCTCCGGTATGCGACGAGCGGCCAGCCGGCGTCCTCGGGCGACATCCGCCTCCTCCCGAGTGATGTAGCCGGCGTATTTAAGGTCCCAGGTAACCTGCCGAGCGACCTCGCGCGGCAGAGCGTCTAGTTCCGGCAGCCGAGCCGCCACGTCCGCCCAGGTATTCTCCGGCCGGCGAAGCATCTTGGCCAGCGATCCGCGATCAGTGAACGTGGTGTCCAGGCTTTGCTTGGCCCGATCTATCTGGGCTTCCTTCAGCTTGAGCGTTTCCGAGCGGGCCCGATCGACCAACCCGAGTCCATACGCCAGGTGAGTCAAACGGCGATCGGCGTTATCCTGCCGCAATCGCAAGCGGTATTCCGCCCGGCTGGTGAACATTCGATAGGGTTCGCTCACGCCGCGAGTAACCAGATCGTCGATCATTACGCCGATGTATGCCTGGTCACGCCGCAACACGAGCGGCTCGGCGTCTTTCAGCGACAAGGCCGCGTTGGCGCCGGCAATTAGGCCCTGGGCGCCGGCTTCCTCGTATCCGGTCGTGCCGTTGACTTGCCCGGCCAGGTACAGCCCGGCAACTCGCTTCGTTTCCAGCGACGTTTTCAACTGTTGCGGCGGTAGGTAGTCGTACTCGATGGCGTAACCGTAGCGGAGGATCTCGGCCTGCTGCAATCCGGAGATAAGGCGGATGATGGCATCTTGCACGTCGCGAGGCAGGCTGGTGGGCAGCCCGTTGAGATAGACTTCGCTCGTGCGGCGTCCCTCGGGTTCGATGAACAACTGGTGCCGGTCCTTATCGGCGAAACGGACGATTTTGGTCTCGATGGAAGGGCAATACCGCGGCCCGGTCGACTGGATCTGGCCCGAGTACATCGGCGCGCGGTCGAGGTTCGCCCGAATCAACTCATGCACGGCCGGGTTGGTATGTGTGATCCAGCAGGGGAGTTGCTCGCAGTCGATTCGTTCGGTGAGGAAGGAGAACGGCTCGGGCTCGTCGTCGCCCGGCTGCATTTCGGTTTGGTTGTAATCGATGGATCGCCCGTTGAGTCGCGGTGGCGTGCCGGTCTTGAATCGGGCCAGTTCGAGTCCCAACCGGGCGAGTGCAAGGCTCACGCCCGAGGATGTTTCCTCGCCGGCCCGACCGCCGGACAGCCGGTCCTCGCCGTAGTGCAGCACGCCCTGCATGAAGGTGCCGGTGGAGAGCACAACCGTGCCGGCCCGATATTCCGCGTCGCCGCGAACCCGAACGCCCCGCACGCGCCGGTTGCCGCCCGACTCTTCGACCAGCAGGTCCTGGACCGTTTCCTGCCGCAACATCAGGCCGGGTTGAATTTCGACGATACGTTGGACTTCCTGCTGATAGGCCTTCCGATCGGCCTGTGCCCTGGGGCCATGCATGGCGGGCCCCTTGCGGCGGTTGAGCATGCGGAACTGGATACCCGTCGCGTCGATCGCCCGGCCCATCGCGCCGCCAAGCGCGTCGATCTCGCGGACGATTTGCCCCTTGGCCACGCCGCCGATGGCCGGGTTGCAGCTCATCAGGGCGACGGTGTCGATGTTGCTGGTCAGCAGAACGGTTCGGGCCCCCATCCGCGCGGCAGCCAGCGCGGCCTCCGTGCCGGCGTGCCCGCCGCCGACAACTATCACGTCGAAATCGTACTGTCCAATTGCCATACATTCCATCATAGGGCGGCAGGCCGCCATGGCAAGTGGTGTCGGCCGACAAACAAGGTTCCGCGTTTTCAAGAAATAATCGCCCGGCCGTTGTGCGAACATATCAGTGAGCCGGCGATCATGATCGTATCTTGCTCTTGGTTGGACTTCCCACTCATTGGAGCGAAGAACGATGCGCACGGAACAATCAGTCGAAGAAGTGGCGCTGGGTCATTGGAGCCGAGAGGTCGTACTACAGACTCCCAGTTGGCTCGTCAGCACGATCGTTCACATGGCCGTTCTCCTGGTGCTGGCCATGCTGTCGATACCCGAGGTGTTGCCCGATGCAGATTGGTCGTTGAATCTGGCTAGCGGCGAAGAGATCCCAGACATTGAGGTCTTGCCGGCACCAATACCGATCAAGCTGAGCACGGAACCGATTCTGTATGTTGAGCCGGTGGCTGCTACATCCGTTGATATGTCCAACGAGCCGGGGCCTTCTGAGCTGGATGAACTCCGGCCGCCAGACGTACCGGGTTCGCTGGAACACCTGGCAATTGGCGAAGTGTCGCCGGATCATATACTTGAACTCATCGGCGGAGGATCGGGCAACCCCGGAGATCGTGGACCCGGCGGACGCGACACTATCCCGGGCAGCACGCCGCCAAGCGAACGGGCCGTTGCCTTGGGGCTGCAATGGTTGGCCAGGCACCAGATGCCCGACGGCGGCTGGAGCTTCGCCCATCACCTGGCGCCCAACTGTCAATCGCAATGCCGCAACCCGGGCAACCTGCCCGAGGCGCGGATCGGTGCCACCGGTCTGGCCTTGCTGCCGTTCTTGGGAGCCGGTCAGACGCACAAGTCGGGCAAGTACAAGTCGACCGTCAGGTCCGGATTGTACTTCCTTGTCAACCGGATGAAGGTCGGCAAGAACGGCGGTTCGCTGAGCGAGCCGGGCGGGCGGATGTACTCGCACGGGATCGCCTCGATCGTGCTTTGCGAAGCGCTCGCCATGACGCGCGACAAGGGCTTGCAAGCTCCGGCCAGCAGGCAATCTACTTCACCGCCTACGCCCAGGACCCCGTCGGCGGCGGCTGGCGATACGAACCCCGGCAGCCGGGCGATACGTCGGTGGTCGGCTGGCAGTTGATGGCACTGAAGAGCGGACACATGGCATATGTCAACACG
>CAZDHN010000749.1:0-3092 GCA_964505115.1 uncultured Planctomycetaceae bacterium | reverse complement strand
CGGATGAAAACGAATTTCCCACAACCTCACATTTTCGGGAGCCCACCCTAACCCTGGGCTGATGAAAAGTTAGGCGACTGGGTAAACTGGGGAATATTGGTATTGAAAGACTCCTACGCCAGTGACACCCGGCGAGTCGCTGTTTATGAAGAAGCTCGCCGCCGCCACGCACGGTTAGCAAGAAACACACATGAAGAACATTTTCATCAGCCCACCCTAACCCTCTCCCAAAGGGAGAGGGGACCACGGCGGGCAGGCCCGCCGGCTAACGGGGCGATGGAACTTGTGCGGTCATACCACTTACCGCAACCCCTCAATCGCCTCGCCCAGCGCGCGCTTCACCTCAAACAGCGCATCCGGCTCCGGCAATATCTTGCTGGAATAGCGGCCGCCCGCATTGGGGATGGTTACCAACTTGGCGGCCTTTTGTAGGGCGGCTTCGGCGGATGTGGTGTCGCGGCCGGATGACTTGGCGGCGGCGACGCGCTGGCGGAGGAGGTGGAGGTATTCGTAATCCTCGACGCCCTCCCGGGCTTGCTCCATGCGGATTGAACTGACGGGGCCAGCGTGGCCGACCGGGCGGCCGGGGTACATTATGAAGCCGTCGCCGTTGGGGTATCGGACCCAGGTCGACTTGCCCGGCTCCATCGTCTGGTGGATGTAGGCATGCCAGCCGAAGCGGTAAGGGTCGTAAGTCAGCCAGCCAACGCCCCAAAACTCGTACGCCTGGGCCCCGTACTTGAAACAGTAATGCGGCAGCAGCCGCTCGACCGCGCAGTAGGGCGTGTCGGTACACATCTGGCCGTCGGTCGTGAACCAGATCCGGTCGCCCGCCGCGCGGAGTTTGGCCATCCGCTCGATCGGCACGCGGCCGTCGTGGCCGATCCCCCAAACGTCGAGGCAGCCGTCCCAGTCGGGCACGTGGTGCCAGGTGCTGGAGTAGATCGGTATCGCGGGATCGACCTCGTGGATCATCTCGCAGAGCGCCTTCATCTGCACGCGGATGTGCTCCTGGCGGTCGAACGGCTCGTCGGAAATGTAGAGCACAACTTTTTTGTGCCAGCCCTTTTTCTTGAGGTGGTCCCAATAGAGCTTCAAGCAGGCCTGGTACGCCCGTTTGTACTCGGGCCGGAGTTGGCCGCGGTCGGCAGCTTCGAATGGCGGCTCGCCCGGGTAGGGATACTGGCCGAATTTCTTGCCCGGCGGATGACCCCAACCGAACAGGTAGAAGTTCCAGGGCGTGTAGGCATGCGGCAGCTTGAGCCGGTTGAAGTAGAGCTCGGCTGCCTTGTCGAATTCGGCGAAGTCGCCCACCGCCTTGCCGTTTTCGTACTTGATGACCGGCACGGGCCGGATCGTGTCGGGACAGAGCCGCCGCTCGGCCATGAAACGGATCATCTCCGGATAAGCTTCTTCCAGCGATTTGCCCCAGTACCGGCTGCCGGCCGGACCGAGCCGCGCGTCGTAGATGGCCGCCACGTGGTTCTCGTCGGGCAGAGTGAAGTCCCAGAGCCGCACGTCAAACGGCAGGCTGGCCAGCGTCTTCCCGCCATGCGTGAACCGCACGCGGCCCTTGTACTGGCCCGGCGGCTTGCCCTTGCCGGACGAGACCGTGATCCAAACGGGTTGGGTGCCATTGGCCGTCAGGTCGAAGTTGTTTCGCGGCAGCAACGGGTCGGGCCAGAGGCCGGGCCAACCGTCGCACCTGCCCGACGCGGTCGGTATTTTGCGATACCAGGCCGGCAAGTCCGAACGATAGTAGCTGGTCGGATGGTCGATGGGCACGTAGCCGACGACGCCGATTTGAACGTCGTCGAGCTTGGCGCCGCCGGGCCCAACCGGCGGATCGACTTCCACGCGAACATCGCCTAAGTCGCGCCCGCTCCGCACGGCCAACTGCAACGGTTCCGCCTCGTTCCCGGCCAGCGAGATCGAGGCGGCTGGTACTGTGCTGGCAGCCCGTTGAAAAAGACCATCGCCGGCAATTTGGGTGCCACTGCTGGCTTGCCCAGCAGTGTTTTCGCGGGGTCCATGCTTCTCACTGCTGGGCAAGCCAGCAGTGGCACCCTTTTTCGACGGGCTGCTAGATAGCACCGCGGCCGGCGGCACGTCGTCGGGAAACACCTTTACGACGGCGTTGACCGGCCAAATCTCCAGGCGGTCGGGCCGATCGGTTGGGCGGCCTTCCAGTCGGGTCAGGGTGCCGGGCGAGACCTCGGCCAGCAGCAGACCGTCGTGCCAAACGGTGCCGCTGGCGTTGCTGGTCAGATGCAGCGTCAGCTTTGCCGCGTCGGCCGGCATGGTAAACATGCCGGAGAGCAACGTCCAATCGCTCGTGCCCACCAGCCCGGGTGAGGCGCTTCGCATGGGGTTATCGTCAGACAGTTGGCCCTCGGAGTCGTGCAAGTGGACGTGCAGGCGGACCTCGCCCGGCACATCGCGGCACTTGACCCAACCGGCCAGAAGATACGTTCGGCTCGGCTTCACGGCAACCGCCTGTTGCCATCCACGCCAGCTCGGCTTTGCACCGGCCGGAACGTGCAAGCAGGCGCTTTTCTTGCCGAGCTTGGCCGGAGAGGTTGCGTCGAGCCCAATTGTTATCGGCGGCTGCGGGTCGCCGGCGACCACCCAATGCTCGGGCAATTTGTCGCCCTGCTCGAAGCTCGGGTTGCGTAGCAGGTTGCGGGAGTTGGCAACGAGTTGGGTGTAGTCGGACTGGTCGGATGGCTTCGCCTCTGGATTGTCCGAAGCGTAAACGGTGTACGCGTGCCGACTGAGCGGCGGAGAGCTTCCCTCCAGCAGCAACCGGTTGCCCAGACGAAAGTGGGCTACCGGCTCGGTTCCGTCGAACACGCTGAGCGAATCCCGGTCCGCTTGGCCGAGAAGTCGGGTAGCCAGCATCGAGATATCCGCGCCGATCAGCGGTTGGCCGGCGTCTCTTGCCGTGAAGTTGAACACCTCGACCACGCCGCGTTTTCCACCTTGCCAGGGTGAGTCGCCGCCCAGTTCGCTCAAAGCTATCGTCTCCGGCCGATCGGCGACCGCGCGTAGCCTTTCCGGGTCGAGGCAGCGGAGCGTTACGTCGTCGAACC
>CAZDHN010000748.1:0-3101 GCA_964505115.1 uncultured Planctomycetaceae bacterium | reverse complement strand
AAGGCAATTCCCGGCAAATATCCTATCCAGAAGCGCTTGGCCACTTGCGGCTTTGTATGTCGCAATGCTGGTCGCGGCGCTGCTGCCGGCAGACGGCACGTGCGCCGAGACCGCCTGGTACGAAGGGTTCGAGGGGCCACGGGTCAGTTGGAGCGACGGTGGCGGAGACGCCCAGTACCGGATCGATTCGCACAAACGCCTTCAGGGCGAGGCACACACGGGCGACGGCTGCGAGCGGCTAAGACTCTCCGGCCGGGAGGGAACCCATGTCTATATCAGTCACGACGTGGGCCGCCCGCGAGTGATCCCCGAGCTGTCGCCTTCCGTCTGGGTTAAGTCGGATCGGCCCGGCCTGCAAATTCTCGCCCGCGTAACACTGCCGCGAACGCAAGACCCTCGAACGGGCAGGCCGATTTCCACGTTGGTACTCGGCACGAGCTACAGCAAGGTGGGCGCTTGGCAACAGTTGCGTATCGACAAGATCCCGCAACTTCTGGCACGGCAAGTACGCACCTTGCGGATGGAATTGGGGCCGTCGGTCGACGCACGGGAGGCGTATCTATCGAGCATTCTGCTAAACGCATATGGCGGACCGGGTGTGACCAACGTCTGGATCGACGACCTTGACGTGGCCGGCTTTGTCGCCTTGGCGGCCGACCAGTCGCCCAGTGACCAATCTCTCGCCGACTGGGAACCGGTCCGAGTGCCACCCACCGGACAGACTGTTACGTCGCTGCCGCCGCCAAGCCCTGCAAGTGGCGCGGGCAGCTCGAACGCCAATCAGGTGAAATTGGTCGGTTCGGTGCTGCTGGTGGACGATCGGCCCGTTTTCCCAAGGGCGATCCAGTATCGGGGTGAATCGTTCGCGCGGCTGAAGCAATTGGGTTTCAACACGGTCTGGCTCGGTCAACCGGCGACGAGCAACATGCTGGCTGAAGCTCGGCGGCAGGGGCTCTGGATAATCTGCCCGCCGCCATATCCACCCCAACCGGAACGGGTCGATCCGTCGGTTGTCCCGTCGCCGACGATCGGTTCGGAGCACGACGTCGTTTTGGCCTGGGATCTTGGCTGGGGGCTCTGCGAGCGGCAACTTCCGGAAACCCGGCTCTGGGCTCAGCAGGTCCGCACGGCCGACAGCGGCGGTGCCCGACCGTTGATCTGCCGTCCGGAGTCGAAACTGCGCGGATACAGCCGATACGTCGATCTGCTTATGGTCGGTCGATCGCCGTTGGGTAGCAGCCTGGAGTTGGCCGACTACGTCAAGTGGATCGGCCAGCGTCCGCGGCTGTCCAGGCCGGGAACGCCGGTCTGGAGCACCGTGCAAACGCAGGTCGACGCCAATTTACACCAGCAGTGGAACGCGGCTGGCCGAGCACTATCGCTGCCGCCGGCGGTCAACAGCGAGCAGATTCGCGTGATGGTTTACGCGGCCGTGGCGGCCGGCAGTCGGGGCTTGTTGTTCGAGTCGCAATACTCGCTGGACGCCACCGATCCGGCCAGTCGCAATCGGGCGGCCGCGCTCGAGTTGCTCAACCTGGAACTGGAACTTATCAATCCCTGGCTGGCGGCTGGAAGTCTGGTCGCCACCGTCGATGGGAGCGAGCCGGAAGTGGTCGGCGCCGTGTTGCGGACCGATCGGGCCCGGCTGCTGTTGCCAATCTGGTCCGGACCGGGTGCTCAGTTTGTACCCGGCCAATCGGCGGGCAATCGGATATCCTTCGTTGTGCCCGGCGTGCCCGAATCGAACGACGCCTACGAGATCACGCCTGGCGGGCTGACACCGCTTCGCCGCCAGCGCGTAACCGGCGGCGTGCGGGTAACATTGGAGGAGTTCTCGTTAAGCTCGATGGTGCTTCTGACCCAGGATCCGCTGGTCGTCAGCAGCATGTCGCGACGCTCGGCAACTTGCGAGCGCCGCGCGGCCGAATTGCAGCGGCAGTTGGCCGATTGGAAGTCGCGGATGGTCGAGCAAGTGAACGGGCGTTTGGAGGCTCGCGGGATCAACACTTTTCAGGCGGCCGACCGTTTGACCGACGCCAGGAAGAGCCTTCAACGGTGCGACGGCTACCTGGCGACCGGCGACTATCGAACGGCCTTGCTGCACGCGCGGCGGGCGATGCGGCCGCTACGGATGCTTGAGCGAGCGAGTTGGCTTTCGGCGGTCGGTCCGCTCGGCTCGCCGGTGGCCAGCCCGGCGACCGTTTGCTACACGACGCTTCCCTGGCACGCCGACCTGATGCCGCGGATCGGCGCCTCGCGGCCGGGTCCCAATCGTTTGCCGGGCGGCGATTTCGAGAATCTGGGTGCGATGCTGTCGGCCGGCTGGCATCATTATCAGCATCCATCGGAGGGCATCCAAACCGGGGCCGAGTTGGCTCCGGCGTCGGCCCACTCCGGCGGGCTCGGTCTGCGGCTTTCCGCCCAAGCGGCCCAGCCCGACAGCTCGCCCATCCTCGTCGAGGCACCGCCCGTCTGGATCGTCTCACCCGGCGTGCCGGTCGAGGCCGGCGAACTGATCCGCATTCAGGGCTGGGTGCAGGTGCCCCAGCCGCTGACCGGTAGCGTTGACGGGCTAATGATAGTCGACTCGCTCGGCGGAGAGATCCTGGCCGAGCGGATCGCCGTGACCACCACCTGGCAGCCGTTTACGCTCTATAGGGTTGCTCCCCGTTCGGGTCAGATGACCGTAAGCTTCTACCTGTCCGGGCTGGGCGAAGCCTGGCTGGACGACGTAACCATCCAGCCCCTCGGCCCGGCCGCCGCAAACATCGCCACCGGTGTCGGGCCGGTTGGCAGGTGATTTCTACCTCGTTCCCATGCTTCGCGTGGGAACTCGTGCAGTCAAAAAACTCGAACGACGCCGAAGCGCATTGATGGTTGGGTCTTGATCGCATTGCCGAGTGGGATTCTCGGCCGACGCGAGTAGTCGACGGCCGAGAAATCGGCAATGCCCGACGGGAATCTGGCGATGTGCGCGTACTCTGAGCGGCAAGGAGACGCGTCAATGCGAAAGAATCGCTACGCTGCCTTGCGATGGTAGTAACGAAGCAGACCACCGAGCCGCTCGCGGCACGCAATCTCACCGCCAGATTGTCCGACTT
>CAZDHN010000747.1:0-3110 GCA_964505115.1 uncultured Planctomycetaceae bacterium | reverse complement strand
TATCCAAGGGGATCCTGACATAATCTCCAGTCGGTCGGGCTCTGCTGGCGAGCAACCCGATCGAACGAAGGGAAGGGTCGTGTTTTCCATTTGGAACCGCGGCCCTTTCGCTTTTTCAGTCCCCTTTGTTCTGAAAACGCACCCTAATGTTGGCGATCCCGTGGCCCAGCTACGCTTCAACCGGATGAACCAAAGAAAAGATGTCTGAAAATGACGGGGGGCTTGACAATGTATTTTCTATTTTCATAATATAGCCTGATGGCCGATGGCTATCGCACGAGGAGATGGTCCTTGGACTCTCTTTCCTGACACGCTTTCCCCTCGGCACCCGGGTTTATATCACGCACGGCCATGAACTGCGCTTCTGACGTCATTACATAATAAGACGGAACCTCAGTTTGTGACCGCGTTGAGTATAGACGCCCGGTTAGACTTTAAGTACGGGCCCTGCTTATGCATCCGCGACCGCGTGAAACCAAACTGGCGGCCAAGAAGAACCGGATTCTGAACGAAGTGTTTCGCTCTGGCGCTTGCTCCCGGTTTGATCTGGCTCGGCGATTGAATATCAACGCCACGATGGTAGGCCGCTACGTCGACCAGTTTCTTCGCGATGGTCCGCTCGTCGAAGACGCACCGGCGCCGTCACGCCGGGGCCGGTCGCCCGTGCCGCTACGGCCCAACCCGCAACACGGCTGTTTCTTGGGATTGGACTTCGAGGCATTACGGGCACGGACGGTGCTCTGCGACTTCGCCGGCATGGTGCTGTCGCGGGAAGAGACTCCCTTTCGACCCGAGGTAACGCGCGAGGAAGTCGTAACGCGGATCATCGCGCTGGCCCGGCAACTCGCGGACCGGGCCGATCGGCCGCTGCTGTCGGTCGGCGTTGCCGCGCCGGGACAGGTCGACTGTTTGGCCGGCCGCGTGTTACACTATCGGCTGCTAAACGATTTCAACGACGTGCCCTTGCGCGACCGTTTCGAAGAAGAATTCGACGTGCCCGTGTTCGTCGAGGACAATATTCGCGCGGTGGCCTACGGTGAACTGCTGCGCGGAAGCGGCCGGGGGTGCCGGGAGTTCTTGTGTCTGGCTGTTCGTTCGGGCGTTGGGCTGGGGATCGTTATCGACGGAAAACTCTACAACGGCTTTGGTGCGATGGCCGGCGAAGTGGGATACAGCGTGTTCCCCACCGACGACGGGCCGAAAACCATGACCGATCTGGTCTCGGCCGTGGGATTTGTCGAGGCGACGCTCCGGCTGCTCGCCTCTAGCCAAGATACGGCGGAGCGAAAACGGTTGCTTGCCAAAGGACACGAACTGTCGCTGGCCGACATCGTAGCCGCGGCCGAATCCGGGGATGAATTGCTGCGCCAGCGGCTGGAGTGGTTGGGTAGGCAGATGGGCATGATCGCCGCCAATCTGGCCAACCTGTTCGCTCCGGAGAAGATCGTCCTGGCCGGCGAACTCCCCAACTGCTGCAACCTCGTTCGGCAGACCATGGAACGGACGTTCCACGAATTTACCTTACCTCACGTCCTCAAGACACCGTACCTCGAAGACGCTACGCTCGGCGGATTCGCCGGCGCGTTGGGAGTTGCCTACCTGGGGTTTGCCAAAACGTTCCCCGAAGATGAAGAAACCTTGATCGGGCAACTCGCGGAGAAAGACGCTCTGGCGAGAGCCGCACATTGATCGTGATATCAGAACAACCGTTAGCCGAGGTGAAACCATGAAATTGTTTTTGGACAGCGCGAAGACGGATGAAATCAAACGCGCCCTGGAGATGTGGGATATCGACGGCGTCACCACCAACCCGCGTCACGTGCAAGACTCGGGCAAGCCGTTCCGCGCGGTGATCGAGGAGATTGCCGAACTGGTCGCCGGGACGGACAAGCCGGTCAGCGTCGAGGTCGATCCGAACCTGACCGACTGGGAAAAGATCGTCGAACAAGGACGCGAACTGGCCGCGATCTCACCGAACTTCGCAATCAAGGTGGGAGCCGGCGAGCCGGGGTTCAAAGCGCTGCGCGAACTGACGGCCCAGGGAGTTCGCGTGAATCTCACTTTGGTCTTTTCCGTGGCACAAGCGTGGCACGCGGCACGCGCCGGAGCGGCCTTCATCAGCCCCTTCCTCGGCTGGCGCGAGCAGCATGGCGACTACGCCGATCAGTTGATCCCGGAAACGGTGGCGATGCTGAACAACTTCGGCTACCAGTCGGAGGTCATCGCCGCCGCTGTTCGCAACGCGCGACAGATCGCCGACGCGGCCCTGGCCGGCGCGCACTGTGTCACGGCGGGCGTGGCGGTTTACCAGAACAGCTTCGCAAATCCGTACACCAACATGGGCGAGAAGATCTTTCAAAACGCTTGGGACGCGACACCGCGGTCGTAAGGGAGGACAATCATGTCAAGACAGCAAGAAGTTCGCAAGCTGCTGAAGATGTCGCGAAAACAGGTGCTCAAGCGGGCCGGAAAGCATCTGCTGATCGCGGCGGATATTGACGCGCTGCACCGGCAATTTGCCGAGACGATTGCCGAGGAGATCAAGGCGAACAACGTCAAGGGTCGGCCGACGAGGCTGATTCTTCCCGTCGGGCCGGTCGGTCAGTATCCCATTCTGGCCGAGATGATCAACGACCAGCGGATCAGCCTGAAGAACTGCTGGTTCTTTATGATGGACGAGCACTGCGACGACAACGGCATCGCCGTGCCGGCCGATCATCCGTTGGGTTTCCGCCATGCGTTCGACGAGGAATTTTCCCGCCACGTTCAGCGGAACCTGATGATCCCCGCCCGGCGGCTTATCTTCCCCAGTCACCTGAATGTTCATGCGCTCAAGGAGAAGATCGAATCGGTCGGCGGCATCGACACCTGCTACGGCGGCATCGGCATCCACGGCCACGTGGCCTACAACGAGCCGGAGCCGAACGTCCGCGATTCGGACCCGAGGATGATCTACCTAAACGACTTCACCCGCACAATCAACGCGATTCGCGCCCATATTGGCGGCAATATCGAGGGTCATCCGCGCAAGGGGATCACGCTCGGCATGCGACAGATACTCGGCGCCCGACGGATTCGGCTCTACTGCCGCAACGGAATCGAGTTGGACT
>CAZDHN010000746.1:284-3128 GCA_964505115.1 uncultured Planctomycetaceae bacterium | reverse complement strand
CCTGCTCCACCACGCCATCCGGCTGCCCGACCATCGCACAAACACGTAACAAAGTCCGATTGTCCCGGCGGTTGCCAATAGCGGATTGAGTAATAGCCAGGCCAGCATCAGGTTGGCCAGCGAGGCCACGCCGGTTGTCCAGAGGACCGATTTTCTGGTAATTGTCCGCATGGCGATTCTCGATCGTGTTGGATTTTACTGTCTCTTGGCTCTATCTCTTTGAATCTTCTCGAACTGGGCCTTCAAGGAGTCGAGCACGGCCCCGTCGGCGTTGGATTGTCCGGGCCCGTCCGCCTCGCGCGGTTCAAATCGGCCGTTGGTTAAAACGCTGACAAGTTTTTCCAGCAGATGTCGCTGGGACTGGAACTCCTGGGCCCAACGCTCTTGCTGCGTGGCTGCCTGTTGCTTGTGGCTCTGTAGTTCTTCAGCCATTTCGGCCGCTCGATTGCGGACCGTATCCAGTTCCAACTCCAATTCGGCCCGTTGTGCGGCCGGCGGCTCCGTTTCCCGTTGCAGTTCCTCGATTTCTCTCCGCTCCGCCGCCGACTCGGCGCGCTGTTTTTCAAGCTCCTCTGCCTGCTGCTTCACGTAGGTGTCGGCTCTTGATCGTTCGGCCAGCCAGCGCTCGCGCTGCTCGGCCAACTCGTCGCGTTGTCTTTGAAGCTCCTCGGTCTGCCCCTTGAAGAGGCTCTCGCTGGTCGACCGCTCCTGCCGCAAGCGCTCCCACTGCCGGGTCAACTCGTCGCGTTGTTGATTAAGCTCCTCGGCCTGCCGTTGAAACTCGATCTCCCGGCTCGACCGTTCCGATTGCCAGCGATTCTGCTCGTCCACCCACTCGGCAAGGCGTAACTCCAACTGGTCGAAGATGGTGGCGAAGAACTGGGCCGACTCGTGTTGACCGGAACCAACCGATTTCAGGTACTGGGAGATATCATCCCAGCCATCGATATCCGCAGACGAATTCAGCGACAAGGCACGGGTCCTCGCGGCAATTGGCTATCTATATTTGCCGAATGGCAATTACTGACGGCGGAAAAGCGGTATGCGCGCACGCGCAGCCGTTTCCAAACTCTATGTCGGGTATGACGATGGGGCAAATTTGCCGTGCCCACGGACAGTAGGAATGCCGCGGTGCGCATCCACCGGAAAGCAGATGATGGTCACAATCGGACCAACCGGTCGTCGCCGGAACATGGCGAGGCGGGTGTTTCTTGCGAATCGGCCCATTCGCTGGCCGGTGGCGGTATGTCGTCCAAGCGGCGGACGATCTCCGTCCGCCCGCCCGAACAGAGCCGGTAGACGATCCCTCGCCAGTTGATCCGCCGCCCGAGTATCGAACCGATCAGCCCGATCCAATTGACCAGACCCACCAGTGGCCCGGCCCAAATGTCGAAGCGTCGGGCAGCGCGAAGCGAGTTTTGCAGACGGGGGAAACAGAGCCGGATCAGGTCCTGCCTCACCCAGGCACGAAAAGCATTCAGGCCGTAGAGCACGGCAGAGACGCCGGCCGGCAGCCAACCCCAGGCCGTGCCGGTGGCCAGGCAGCAAGCGGCCGCGGCCAGATTAACCCACAAGGCCAGGTTGGAAAGCGTAACGATCAGCAGTGCAATCGCCCACCAATTCCGAATGTACGATCGCCCGATGACGTACTGCCGTCGCAGGAACGAGCAGGCTTGCAGCCGGCCGCCGTCCAATGGCGAGGCGACCATGCAGGCCGGCTCGAAATCGACGTGCAGCCGGTGGCGTCGCAGCACCCGACTGGCAACCAGATCGTCGCTGAGCGTTCCCTTCCACTCCTGGCGCAGGCCGATCGACTCGAAGACCCTTCGGCGGATCGCCCAGGAGCCGCCCCAAACCAGATTCGGTCCGGCCGCGCCGAATAGCATCGTTACGCCACAATTGATGCTGTAAAGAAGATGATTGGCCAGCGTCGGTCGCGAGGGCACAAACCAGCGGTAACTGGTCGCCGCGCCGATCCCCTTTCGATCGAGTCGGGCAATCAGCACCCGAAGCCAATCGCGCCGGGGCTGGGCATCCGAATCGACAAAGACCAGATACTTCACTTCCTGGGGAAGTCGGGTAGTCGCCACGCGAAGGTTGTGAACCTTCTGGCCACAGTCTTCCGCCCGGCCGCTGACTACCAGACGCGAACGGACCCCGGTCTCTTCCGCCATCAGCCGGGAGATCAGATCGTAGGCCGGATCCGATATGCTCTGGACGATGAAGGTAATCTCGTAGTCGTCGTAGTCCTGATCGAACAGCCGCCGCAGATTCTCCTCCAGGCTGACGTCGATATCCTTGCAGGGAGCCAGCACCATCACCCGGCCGCTTGGATGATATTCGTCAACCCAACGCAAGCGGCTGCGCGTATAGCGGCGATGCTCCCAGGCCTGAGCGACCAGAAGCACGGCCAGCGTAACGGCCGAGCCGGACAGAATCAGGTATCCAATTAGCCAGAAGGCCACCATGGCGGGCGGTGTCCTAACGCGGCCTTTAGCCGCAATCAAAGCAAAAGGTCTGTCCCCGGTCTGGCGACCGGGGCTAAAGAGGATCGACGTAATAGAGAAAATACCGGGCCAGCAAATTCGAGTCAAGGTCAATGATAGCAAGGACTTGTGGTTAATACCGCCTATCTTGCCGCTTGCGGATTGGGCGCGGATTATGGAAAATGCCCCAATACTCCACGCGGCCACGGATTGCGGGTCTTGCGGCGTGGTGGCCGGGAGCCGGCAGTCTTCAGTTATCAGTAGTCCGTTATCAGTAGTCAGCTATCAATAGTCAGTTATCAGTAGTCAGTTATCAGTAGTCAGTTATCAGTAGTCAGTTATCAGTAGTCAGTTATCA
>CAZDHN010000746.1:0-184 GCA_964505115.1 uncultured Planctomycetaceae bacterium | reverse complement strand
GTAGTCAGTAATTGGAAATAGCGGTTCTCGTGGGTATTTGAACTGAAAACTGAAAACTGACAACTAATAACTAATAAGGTTCATCCGGCTGAAGCGTAGTTTTCCGTAAGTTGTTGCTGGCAGCAAGTATCCTGGCGCTGCCGGTAACGCCAGTGCGTTTGGCTATGGCACATATGCGTTTTCA
>CAZDHN010000745.1:0-3131 GCA_964505115.1 uncultured Planctomycetaceae bacterium | reverse complement strand
TCAGCCTGACTCCCGTCCGAACGGCTGTCGGCGAACTGATCGGAGGGGACTTCCTGCGAAAGGGCAAGAATGGCCGGCTGACAGTCAACCCCGACAAGCTTGGAGGCGGTGGACCGGCGGCCGGTCTGTCACGCCCCAAGCCACCCAAGGACCATTGCCACGAGATCGCCAAGGATCTGGCCGCTCTGAGCCTGACGGGCAGGCCGGTTTGGCTTCGCGAGGAGGAGATTGCCGGCCGCTACGGTATCAGCCAGACGGCCGCGCGGCAGATTCTCGGTCGGTTGGCCGGTCAGGGTCTGGTCGAGCACAAGCCACGCCGCGGATGGCGGCTGCGACCTTTCCGCCAGGCCGAGTTGGACGCCTTCATTGAAGTCCGCGAGTTGCTCGAACTCAAGGCAATGAGCCTCGCCTGGCCGCGGCTGGTCGACGCCGACATCGAGGCCATGCTGGCGGGCAACGTCGTGCCGCCGGACGCTTCTCGGCTGCCGCTGATCGACAACTCGCTGCACCGATACCTCGTCGACAAGGCCGACAACCCGTACATCAACGACTTCTTCGACCGCCACGGCGGTTACTTCGAGATCATGTTCGAATGGGAGGCTTTGGATCGGCAGGCCGCGATCAAGGCCGTCGGCCAACACCGTGCGATCCTCGAAGCGTTGCTGGCCCGGGACCGGAAGGCCGCGCGCATGGCGCTGGTCGACCACATCCGACACGGTCACCCCGTACTGAAAACTGAGGATTAGGGATTAGGGATTAGGGATTAGACGCAAGCGGAAGAGCGTCGGCAAACTCAAAATTGCACGCTTTGTGTCCCGTGCTGATGACTGAAAACTGATTACTGAAAACTCAAGACCAACGACATACAACCAAGGAGAACACTCATGTCAGCCAACCACAAGGAAGAAATAGTCCGTCGCGAGTTCCTCGAGAAGATGGGCCTGGGCGCCTTGGGCGTGGGCGCGGCCGGAAGCGTGTTGGCCGCCGATGCGAAACTCGACGCCAAGCCCGAGGAAAAGAAAGTCTGGAAGCAAACTTCCGATCGCAAGATACGCATCGGCGTGGTGGGCGGCGGATTCGGTTGCGGCTTCCAGTGGCACAACCATCCGAACTGCGTGGTGGAGGCCGTCAGCGACCTTCAGGCGGCCAAGTGCGACCGGCTCAAGAAAGTCTATGGCTGCGAGAAATCATACGAATCGCTGGAGAAGCTGATCCTCGACCCCAAGATAGATGCCGTGGCGGTGTTCACCGACGCGCCCAGCCACGGCCGTCATTGTGTCGACGTGATGAACCACGGCAAGCACTGCGTCTGTGCCGTGCCGGCCGCCTGGACATTGGAGGACATCCAGAAGCTCAAGGAGACCAAGGAGAAGACCGGGCTGAAGTACATGATGGCCGAGTCGAGCAGCTATCACGCCGACCTGTACAACATGATGCTGATCTACCAGCACGGCGGGTTCGGCAAGCTGATCTATTCCGAGGGCGAGTATTACCACTACAACGTCGACACGGCCTGGGGCTACAAAGAGTGGCGCAACGCCCTGCCGCCCATGTTGTATCCGACCCATTCCACGGCCTACTACATCGGCGTGACCGGCGGGCGTTACACGGCCGTCTCCTGCCTGGGCCGCCGCGGCAAGGCCGAGCGCTACTCGACCAACTCCTACAAGAATCCCTTCTCCGACGAGACGGCCCTGTTCACAACCAGCGAAGGTGGCATGTCGCGAATAAACGTCGCCTGGGGTATCCAGGGCGCGCACGGCGAGGTGGGCCGCGTCTTCGGCGAATTGGGCTCCATGGTCGGCAACGTTTTCAAGGCCGGCAAGGGCATCCAGGCCGCCTACGAGGGGATCGGCGACCGGAAGACCACCACGTTCACCGACCATCGCCCCCTGCTCCCGCCGACCATGACCGGCGGCGGACACGGCGGCTCGGCCGGGCAGATTACCAACGAGTTCATCATGTCGATCATTGAAGATCGCGAGCCGCTGGTCGACGTCTACGAGGCCATCGCCATGACCGCGCCCGGCATCGTAGCGCACCAATCGGCCCTGAAGAACGGCGAGCAACTCAAAATACCTCAATTCGACCGGCCAAAGGCCGCTAAGAAGGCTTGATCGGGGCAAGAAAAAGCTGGATGGCATCGGGAAATGTTGCCATAATGAAGTTGGGGCTGCCGGGCGGGCTGGGCCTGATCCGCCGCCGGTAGACAATGAAGTAAGTAAACAACCTGGTATACGCCGGGACTCATCTCACGCAAACGGGAGAACTTCGCCATGAGACGCCAACTGATCGCTGTTGTCGCATTTTGTGCCGCGGCCGTGTGGGCTACGTCCAGCCCTCTGCCGGGTTCGGCAGGGACCGTGACCTCGTACTTCCGAATGGAGGAGGGCTCGGGAGGCGCCACTGCCGACGACGTGCCCGGCAACGACGGCGGCACCCTTACCGGGAGCGTTGCGTGGGACACGTCCGACTCGGCGCCCGTTACGGGCAGCACGGCAGCGCTCGATTTCCCGGGTGACGTGAGCAGTCCGCAACTGGTGGGCGCTAGTGGTTCGAGCCCTGGCCAGTACATAAGCACTACCAGCGCGTTCTCCGTCAGCGCGTGGGTCAAGCCCGACGCCCTGGGCACGACGAACTATCCCACGATCACAACTCTTGAGAATGACGGTGATGGGTGGCAGCTTTTCTGCTCCGAAGTGAGCGCCTACAAAGGCATTACTTTCGGTAGTATGTCTTATCCCAGCGGCGACGATTGGGTACGATTGAAGAGCGTAGACGGCTCCGGTACGGTGGCTACACTTCTTGATGGCGACTGGCACAATATTGTGGTGACGTACAACGGTCTAGGTGCGAAGACCGCCGCGAATTTCGCGCTTTATTTGGACACAAGTCCGGTGCCGATGGACAGTGCGAATGCCTATGCCGGCGTGACGGGTGGACTCCAGATCGGCGGGCATGCGAGCCGCTCGGACACCAACTTCGACGGCCGTATCGACGAGTTGGCCGTGTTCGACGGCGTGCTGAGAAACGGCCAGATATCGGCCCTGGCCAATGGGGCCGACGCCTACACGGCGGCAGCCGTCGGCACCGGCCCGCTCAAGGTCGACTTCGGCCACAGCACGGTGGAA
>CAZDHN010000744.1:0-3166 GCA_964505115.1 uncultured Planctomycetaceae bacterium | reverse complement strand
TGGTTCAATTCCGCCCACATCCAGGCAACACTTCGCGGCCGGGAGGGCGAGGCTCCCGCCGAGCCGAACGCAAAGTGTGGCAACACCTTACGGCTCGGCGGGAGCCTCGCCCTCCTAGCCAGGTGTAACCCTGATTTGAACCAGGCCGGGTTTCGGCGATGCTAGCGTCTAATCAATGGCGGTCAAAAAATCACTGGGCTTGCCCCGGTGGCTTGTTGGTTTGGAAACTACAACGGCCAGCCCCCGCGATCCTCCTTCTTTCCCGCCCTCTTCGCCTACGGCGAAGAGGGCGGGAAAGAAGGAAAGGAAGAAATATGTGGCCCGTCGATTAGTTGCCAAACCAACAAGCCACCGGCACGGGGCCGGTGGGGAAAAAGCCGGTTTAATTTCTGCTCCGATGCTTAGCGTCGTAACGCAAGGATTGGACGCTTCGCGTCCCGCAAGAACCATTGCTTGGCAGACGCAAAGCGTCCAAAGCACCCGTTCCCACGCAAAGCATGGGAACGAGGAGTACTTGCCGCGGTTGATCCGGGTCGCTATCCTGGAGAAAAAGCGACTTTTCCACGGAGGATCAGGCGATGAATCGGGCTACCGCCACGCTGACCGGCTTTGTTCTGTTGGGCTTCTTACTCGTGGCGCAGCCGGCCCGGGCGGAGGATCAGCCGCAATGGGGCCAGCGCGACTCGCGCAACATGATCTCCAGCGAGACGAAGCTACCCAGCCGATTCGACCCCGGCCAGCGAAACACGGCCAGCGGCCAAATCGACCTGGCGGACGGCGGCGGCGTCAAATGGGTGGCCAAGTTGGGGAACCAGTCGTACGGCTCGCCCGTCATAGCGGGCGGAAGAGTCTACGTCGGCACCAATAACGACGTGCCACGCGACCAACGCATCCAGGGCGACCGGGGCGTGCTGATGTGTTTCGACGAACAGTCGGGCGAGTACCTCTGGCAACTCAACGTGCCCAAGCTCTACTCGATCAAATGGGCCGACTGGCGCTATATCGGCATAACCTCGCCGCCGGTGATCGACGGTGATCGGGCCTACCTGGTAAGCAACCGCTCGGAGGTAATCTGCCTGGATGTCCAGGGCATGGCCAACGGCAACACGGGTCCATACACCGACGAAGCCCGGCACATGGCGCCCGAGGACGAACCGCCCCTGCCGCCGGGCAAGCAGGACGCCGACATCGTCTGGCTGTTCGACATCATCAAGGAAACCAAGGCCGAGCCGCACAACGGGGCCAACTGCGCGGTGCTGGTCCGGGGCGACCTGCTCTACGTCTGCACGGCCAACGGCGTGGAGTGGACACACACGCGAGTTCTCCACCCGGAAGCACCCAGCCTGATCGTGCTCAACAAGCGAACGGGCAAGCTGGTCGGCCGGGACGATTTCGGCATCGGCCCCGACATTACGCACGGCCAGTGGAGTTCGCCGGCGATGGGCATGGTGGGCGGCAAGCCGCTCGGTTTCTTCGGCGCCGGCAACGGCCAGGCTTACGCCTTCGAGATGCTCGATCCGGCCAAGTTGGGTAAAACGCCCGCGCTGCTGAAGAACGTCTGGCGATTCAACGGCCATCCGCTGGCTCAAACCGAGGACCACGTGCCGGTCGATCACCAGCACGACAGCACCTCGTACCAAGTCACCGCCATGCCCGTCTTTCATAATGATCGGCTCTATGTGCCCTTCACCCAGGAACCGTTCCACCGGATGAAACTCGGTTGGCTGGTCTCGATCGACGCGACCAAGACGGGCGACGTTACCCGAAGCGGTTTGGTCTGGTCGTACGACAAGATCGGCTCGACGGTCTCGACCGTTGCCATCGCCGACGGGCTGGTCTACGCGGCCGATTATGACGGGAAATTGCACTGCCTCGACGCCGACACGGGCCGCTGCTATTGGGTGCATACGGTTGGCGGACCCATCTGGGGCTCGCCACTGGTAGCCGACGGGAAGGTCTATATCGGCTCGGGCAAACGAGTCTTCTGGGTGCTGAAGGCCGGCAAGAAGCTGGAAGTAATCCGGCGGATCGGCATGCGCGACGGCATCTTCACCACGCCCGTCGCCGCCAACGGCGTGCTCTACGTGACAACAAATAAGCACCTGTACACGGTAGAGTAGTTGGACAGCCCCACTTCGACGATTTCGAGATGACGCCACCGGGCTCGCCCCGGTGGATTGGCGTTTGAAAACTACACCCCTGCGCTCGTGCCATGTTCCGCCTCCGCCTCCGCTTCCGCCGAAGGCGGAGGCGGAGGCGGGACAGAAGGGCGGGACTCACGTTTCTAGTTTGCAAACCTTGTTTCCACTGGGGCAAGCCCAGTGGGGGTAAGCACTTGCGCATGGCACCCATCCCGACAGCGGGTCGACAGTCCACCCCCTAGGTGGCCGTCACTCCAATTTTTCCACAAAAGGCGTGACAGGGCGTGAATCATCCAGTAAAATGATGGTTGTTCTTGATGTTCTGTCGAGCGTGGGCCGACGCGCCGTTCTTGCGCGTGACGGTTCCGTTCCTGGTTGGATACTCACAAAGGAGACTGGCCGATGTCGCGATTTAATTTAATTGCTCTGGGTGTCTTGTGCGCGGTTGCTGGGTTGTGCATTTGCGGCGGCCCCGCCGCGGCCGGTCCGATCGGCTCGGTTTTCAATCCGATGGACTACACCACGCTCGACGCCGGCGGCGGCCTGACAATGTCGGCCGTCGATACGATCACGTTCGACACTTCCAGCGGGGCGATCACTGGCACCATAGGCGGTTCGCCCGTCAGCTTTGGCAACGGCTTTACCGCCAGCTCGCAAAGCACCGGCGTACAAGTTCGCGTATTCACGTTCGACTCGATCAACATCGCCAGCGGCGCCACGGTGAACGTCACTGGCGACCTCGGGCTGGTGCTTGCATCGCAAAGCGACTTCACGCTTAACGCCCCGCTCATCGGACTCGACGGCTCCGACGCCAACCTGCAAATCGGCGGCGCCGGCGGAGCGGGCGCCGAAGGCGGTACGCCAGGCGGACCGTTCGGCAGTACGCCGCCCGGCTCCACTCGCGGTAACGGTGGCGACGGCGATATTGCGATAGCTTATTTGGGGCCCGGTGCTACACCGGGTGTCGGTTACGGCGGCGGTGGAGCTCCCGGCATTTTCACCGCACGTGGCGGTGGCGGCGGCGG
>CAZDHN010000743.1:0-3172 GCA_964505115.1 uncultured Planctomycetaceae bacterium | reverse complement strand
TTGTATAGGCCGAACTGGCAGATGGTTGGGCAGTCGCGGGAGTCGAGGATGGTTACTCGAACCCGACCGGTGGTGACCTCGGGCAGCTTGAGCAGGCGTTTGTAGCCGATGGTCGTCGCCCGGCCGATCTCCTTCCATTGGCCGCCGACCAGGGCCTCCAGCTTGAAGGCCTCGACGCGTTGGCCCGTGCTTATTTGTTCTTGAAGCATGACCCGATCGAAGGTAACCGGTCCGCCCAGGTCGACCTCGAACGAAGCGGAAACAACCTCGGGCTCTGTCGTCCAGTAAGAACTCCAGTCGCCGTCGGTGATGTTAGCGGCGTCGTGGCCCTTTCGGGTATTGCTGGCGCTGACCGGCTTTCCGGCGGCCAGGTTGGTGGCGAACGTTTCGTCCAGCACGCCGCGGAGTTCCTTCAGCCGGGCGACGTCGTTCTCGTGGAAGCGGCCGCGGCGGTCGGGTGGGATGTTCAGAAGCAACACCGAGTTGCGGCCTACCGAGCGGTAGTAGATGTCGAGCATGTGGGTGAGCGACTTCACCTTATCGTCCTGGCTGGCATGATAGAACCAGCCCGGCCGGATCGATACGTCGCACTCGGCCGGATACCAGACCAACCGCTCGGCGCCCACCAGATACTTGCGGTTACCCAGGTCCTTGCCCCGGCGGTCGCCACGGCCGGCGGCTGGCAGCACGCTCCATTCACTCTCGCGTGCCAGGCCGTCTTCGTTGCCGACCCAACGGACGTCGGGCCCCATGCCGAAAATCACGGCCTTGGGCTGAAGCTGGCGAACCAGGGCGATGTAGCCGTCCCAATCGTATACCTGCCGCTTGCCGTTGGGGCCTTCACCGCAAGCACCGTCCCACCAGACCTCGGTGATCGGCCCGTAGTTGGTCAGCAGTTCGCGGAGTTGCTTCTTGTAGTAGTCGTTGTAGGCGTCGCTGCCGTAGGTTTTTTCGTGCCGATCCCAGGGCGACAGATAGACGCTGAACTGGAGTCCCGCCTCGCGGCAGGCGTCGGCCGTTTCGCGGACGATATCGCCCCGGCCGTTCTTCCACGGGCTGTTCTTCACGCTGTGCTCGGTGTACTTGCTCGGCCAGAGGCAGAAGCCGTCGTGGTGCTTGGCCGTGAGGATCAGCAGTTTCATCCCGGCGGCCTTGCAGGCGGATACCCATTGGCGAGCGTCGAACTCGGTCGGGTTGAATATCTTGGGATCCTCCTGGCCGGTGCCCCATTCGCGATTGGTAAACCCGTTCACGCCGAAGTGGACAAAGCAAGTGAACTCCAACTTCTGCCAGGCCAACTGCCGCGGCGACGGCCTAACGCGGGCCGCGCGGCGAAGCGTCTCCTTCGGCACGTCGTCGGCCTGTGCGAGCGTGGGCAAGAGTAGCAGGGCCGCCAGTACGGAGAGAATCGCGGGTTTCGTGAGTTTGATCATGGTTGTGTTTCCTTGGGTGGAGGTGTTCGTTTCGGCCCTATAAATTTTGGCCCGATCTCTGTGGGGTTCAAGTCCATTGATCGCAGCGTGTCGTGGCTGGGTGGAGTCGGAAGCACCCGCATCCGCCACGGTTGCAGCACGACCCGGTAGACCTTGCCCGGCCGTAGGGCGACGGTCGCGCAGCCGTCGGGGGCGGGTTGGATCGGCTGGGGTTGGTCGCCGATGCGGACTTCGGCCACCTGCTGGCCCTTGGGCGCGCGAATCTTGACCGGCCCGGCAACCGTTGGCCGCAACTGGGCCGACGTGGCCACTCCGTCCTTCCAAGTGATGTCGACCTCGACGCCGCCTCGGGCACGCAGGCCTGCAACCTTGCCGTTGGGCCATGCCTTGGGTAACGCCGGCAAGAGGGCGATCTCTCGGGCGTGGCTCTGCAGGAGCATCTCGGCCACGGCGGCCGTGCCACTTAGGTTGCCGTCGATTTGAAACAGCGGCTTTCGGTGGATCGTATCGAGCAAGTTGGGTAGCGTGCGTTCGGCCAACTGCATCTTGAGCGAGGCGTAGGCCGGCTCGGCCTCTTCCAACCGAGCCCAAGCACACGCCTTCCACGACATGGTCCAGCCGCAGCCGCCTTCGCCGCGACGTTCGAGCGTCTTGCGGATCGCCCGGGCCAACTCGGGCGTGCCGCGCGGCGTTATCTGGCAGCCGGGGAATAGGCCGAACATATGCGAAACGTGCCGGTGCTTGGGTTGCGGCTCCTCGTAGTCGACCACCCATTCCTGAAGCGCCCCGGTCCGCTTGCTCACTTGAAGCGGCGGAAGTCGCTTCAGCGCGGCGGCCAACTCGGCGCGGAATTGGACGTCGAACCCCGGGCTGTCGGCGGCCAGTATGTCGATCGCCTCGATGCAGTTGGTGAACAGATCGTGAATGATCTCGATGTCCATCGTGGCCGCGTAGGTGAACTTCGATACCTTGCCGTCCGGCGTGCGGAACGAGTTCTCCGGCGAGTGCGACGGATTGGTGACCAGCTTGCCGGCCACGGGCGTGCCGACAGGCGCTTCGACCAGGAAATCGAGGATGAAGCGGGCGCCGCCTTTCATCAACGGATAAGCTCGGGCGCGGAGGAACTCTTTGTCGCGGCTGAACTGAAAATGTTCGTAGGGATGTTGGCAGAGCCAGGTCCCGCCCACCGGCCAGATACCCCAGACGCCGTCGGCCGGCACGGTGAAGCCCCAGGCGTCGGTCAGATGGTGGACCACCCAGCCGCCCGCCCCGTAGTGCAGCCGGGCCGTTCGGCCGCCCGGCTCGACGAGCGAATCCATCAAGTCGAACAGGGGCAGATGGCACTCGGCCAGGTTGCAGACCTCGGCCGGCCAGTAGTTCATTTGCAGGTTGATGTTGGTGTGGAAATCGCTGTTCCAGGGCGCCTTCATCAGTTCGTTCCAAATGCCCTGCAAGTTGGCCGGCAGGCAGCCCGGCCGGGAACTGCCCATCAACAGGTAGCGGCCGAACTGGAAGTATTGGGCCACCAGTTGCGGATCGTCGGCGCCCTTGGCCACGGCGGCCAGACGCTGGTCGGTGGGCAGGTTCGGATTCGGACCGGGGCCCAGGTCGAGCTTCACCCGGCCGAACAGGGCCCGATGGTCGGCCAGGTGATCCGCGAGAATCGCCTCAAAACCCTTCGACGTGGCGGCGGCAAGCTGCTTGCGACAGACGGCCGCCGGGTCCTTGTGGCGATAGGT
>CAZDHN010000742.1:0-3184 GCA_964505115.1 uncultured Planctomycetaceae bacterium | reverse complement strand
AACCAACCAAACGCTCGAACTGTTTCGCGGCACGGTCGATTCTTACAGCGGCAATTTTTCGGCCTATTGGCGGCAGAAGGACGAACGGCTGCTGGTCGAGCGGCGAACGTACGAAAAGCAGCAAACCGAGATTGCCAAGACCGAGGATTTCATCCGCCGCAACAAGTACGGCCAAAAACACGCCCAGGCCGAGGACCGGAAGAAGAAGCTGGCGCGGATCGAGCCGGTCGAACCGCCCCGCGAAATCGTCGAGCCGCCAATGGCCTTTCCCAAGGCATCTCGGACCGGCGACATCGTGCTGCGTACAGAGAATCTGGCCAAGGCCTACGACCGGCCGTTGTTCGAGGGGCTGACGTTCGAGCTTGATCGGGGTCAGCGTTGGGGGATGCTGGGACCGAACGGTTCCGGCAAGACTACGTTGCTTCGCTGCCTGTTGGGTGAAATGCGGCCGGACGCCGGGCAGGTAAACCTTGGACACGGGGTCAAGGTCGGCTATTTCGATCAGCAATTGGCCTCGCTGGGCGACGACCAACTCGTGGTTGACGCCATTCGCCCCGACCACAAGGATTTCGACGAGCAGCAGCGTCGCGACCTGCTGGCCCGATTCGGCCTGACGGGCGATATTGCCTTTCAGCCGGTCGGCAGTTTGAGTGGCGGTGAGCGTTGTCGCGCGGCGCTTGCCCGACTGGCCGCGTCGGACGCGAACTTTCTCGTGCTCGACGAGCCGACCAACCACCTCGACCTTTGGGCCTGCGACGCCCTGGAGCAGGCGGTCAACCGGTTCGACGGGACGGTGCTGTTCGTCAGCCACGACCGCTACTTCATCAACCGCGTGGCCGATCACCTGCTAGTCGTCGAGCCGGGCCGATTCCGCACGATTGAAGGCAACTACGAAGCCTATCTTCACATGGTCGATCACGGACTGGCCGAAGAGGCGACCATCCGCAAGACAGCGAAGCAGCCGAATGGCTCGGGTGATCGTTCAGCAAAAAGCCGGGACGACGCCAAGTCAGACCAGCGCAAGCGCCGCTTCCCTTATCGCAAGGTCGCGGACCTGGAGGCGGAGATCTTTGAGCGCGAATCGCGGGTCGAGGAGCTAAACGCCGAGCTGGCCCTGCCCGAGACGCATCGCAACGGCGAGTTCGTGCGAACACTCAAGGCCGACATGGCCGCCGAGGAAGCGGCGCTCCGCACGCTCTACGAGCATTGGGAAGAGGCTACCGAACTGAATTGGTAGCGGGCGCATTCGCTGTCGCAACTCGTTGCCAGAGCGTTACTTAGATGCTCTCCGCCGCCGCCCCCCAACTTTCAGCTAGGCAGCTCCCGGCAGCTTCCTTTTCATAAGGTAGATTTTACATAACGTGGAGTCGTGTAAAATCTGTCGTTTTGGGTCTTTGCATATTCAATGCGCTGGCAGAGACCGCTTGGCCGGGGAACCCGAACTTGCTCTGGTACATATTCATCGTTGCTCTGTTGAACATGGGCTTGGGATTCGGCGTTGCCGTCTACCTGGGACGGCGATCTAGCGCGCCTTCCGATTTGGACGAATCGCCGGCGCCGTTCCCTCTCCGGTCGGAGGAGAGTGGTCCGGAACCCATCGCGGAAGCAGCGACCGAGAGCAAGCAGCCGGACGAACAACCGGCGGCTGAAGCGGCCGCTCCACCCGAGCGAGACCAGACGCTGGCGGAAACATCGGTCAAGGAACTCCAGGACGTGCTTGCTCGCTACGAGGGACAGGTCAGCACCGTGGACGACCTGCTCCGCGTTTGCACGGAGGCCCCCGATGTCGACAAGATCGAATCCTGCCTGAGCACTCTCAAGGACGCCCGGGACGACTATATCGAAAGTTGCGAGCAGGTACAGTCGACGTTTGCCGAAATAGAAGAGGAGGAGGAGTTCGCCAACGTCTGCGACGAGTTGCGGGTAGCCCTGCAAGTACAACTCGATCAGGTCGAAAGCGTCAATGCGACCGCCGAAGCGTTCGATTTGAAAGGTGACCTCAAGGAAGAGTGCCGCGTGGTGGTTGGCGAGACCAGCAAAGTGCTGGATGCCAGTCACCAACTGCGCGACACGCTCGACAAGACGCTCATCGAAGTTGCCCGAGAGGAAGAATGGCTTAAGACGGCCGAGCAGTCGCTGCGCGACGATCAGTTGACTCAGCTTCTGAGCCGAACCGGCGCGGAAGCCGGACTTCAGGAGTGGTGGGAGAAGGATCCCCAGCGAAGCAGGAAGCTAAGCCTGGGCATGATCGACCTCGACCGCTTCGCACAACTCAACGAACGCCACGGCCACAAGGTTGGAGACCTGATTCTGGCCGCGATTTCACGGCTGCTGTCGAATGAAAAACAGGGCGCGTATACGCCCACTCGCTTCTCCGGGCAACGATTCCTGTTAATCTTTCCAGACCTGGACGTTCGCCACGTGACCAATACACTTGAGCGGCTTCGCCAGGAGATCGAAATCGCGAGTTTCCAGTGGAACGATAGCGAAATCAAGGTGACGATCAGTTCGGCGGCTACCGAGGCCGACCCGGAGGATACTTCGCAAACGCTCTTCGCGCGTATGGAAGCGACGCTCCAGGAGGCAAAGCGCTACGGTCGCAACCGCACCTTCCTGCACGAGGGGAAGTATCCCGCGCCCGTCGTTCCACCCAACTTCACCTTGGAGCCAAGAGTGGTCGAGCTTTAGAAGGTTGAAGGTTGAAGGTTGAAAAGATGCAAGCGGTTCCGCGTGTTCCGCATACTCTACTATTTGAAATACCATGAGCACTCCGTCACACACTCAAGACCTTCCGACAACCGGCGCCGACGAACCGATTCGCCAAAGGCAAGACGCGCTGGCGCGTCAAGAGGCGGTGGTCGCCCTTGGACGCCGGGCAATTGCTCCACCGGAACTCCCCATCCTGCTGCAAGACGCCGCCGAATTGATCGCCGAAATGGTAGAGATGGAGCATAGCGCCGTGGCCACCGTGGCCGCCGACGGCCTCTCGCTGGAATTGCAGCTCCGGCTCCGCAACTCGGAGACGGGCGAGTTCGAGCAGTTCACTCGGAAGTCGACTCGCACCGGCCAGAACTCGCTGGCGGATTACGTACTGGGCGTTGCTCATGCGATTGAGGTAACCGATCTGGCCGGCGACGATCGCTTTCAGGATGTCTTTCTTCGTGGTCATGGAATCGCTAGCGCG
>CAZDHN010000741.1:0-3184 GCA_964505115.1 uncultured Planctomycetaceae bacterium | reverse complement strand
GAATTCAGACGAATTGCCACTTGGGCTGAATTCTTGCGAATCCAGCTACCACGAATTCCTACTCCTACCCCGATCACTTCGCGGCGACCGGGTTGCCATTCACGTCCAGCGGCTCTTCGACGCGGACCTTCTTCGAGCCGGCCGTGTCGGCCAAATTGATCATGTCGATCAGGTCGGGCAGATCGTAGTTCTTCAACGCCCCGTGAACGACGCTGGCCGCCTGGTTCAGGTTCTCCGGCGTGCGCACGATGTCGGCCCACGAGGGGATCATGTTCAGCAGCCGCACGGAAGCAAACCGCTCGGGCTCGAGCGCCGCCGCGTGCAGCGCCGGGATGGCGGCCTCGCCAATCGCCACCAAATGCAGCTCGTTCGGCTTGTCACCCACGGTTTTGTACCGCGCGAGAAACCGAGCCAACGTAGCCACGTCCTCGCTGCGCATGCCGACGTAGGAACGGCCGATCAGGTAGGCGAGGAAGATTTCCTGCACGTCGCGACCGAATTGGCCGCGTCCGTAATCGCGCTTGTCGTGGCCCGGCTCCGTCTCGCCGATGCCGCGCAACTCGGCGGCCAGCACAATTTGGCCGCGCTTCACGAGCGCTTCGATCGGACCGCCCGGCCCGGCGTCGGCCTTCATGCTTTCGCCGTGCAGATAGAGGCAGGCCTGGCCGTTCGGCTTTGCCGGGATGAAGGCCAGGGCGGGCAGGCGAACGCCCGCCTCGGGAGTGATTACCAGTTTCTCGATCATGTAGCCCTCCCGCTTGATCGTGCCCGCGACGCTACATTCCGGCTTCTCGGCGGCCCCCTTCCCGCAACCGATCGTCTCGCGCACCAGATCGCGCCGCTGGGCGTCGGTCAGCTTGCTCCATCTGGCGGTCCGTTTTTCGCGCAGGCGTGCCTCCTTTTCCGCATTCAGTTGGAAGACTGACTTCTCGCCCGGCAAGAGGAGCACCTGCCCTTCGACCGTGCATTGAAGGTCCTTGTTCTCCCAATCGCCCTCGCTGAGTTTCCAGATGGTTTTGTGGTCCAGTGGCTCGGGCAGCTTGTCGATCTCGCGAACGGTGTCGTCAATGCCCAACAGCCAGCGGCGCATCCACTGGACGGCCGCTTCGCGAGTCTGGATCGTGAAACCGTGCGGCGCGTCGGCCTCGACCAGTTCCACGCGTTCGGGATATCTCAACCGCGAGTAGAACCGCTTGGCCTCGCGGAAGAGGGGCCAGGTGCCATCAATGGGAAACGTTTTGTCGTGCGTCGAGGCGCAGATGAGCGTTGCCCGCGGCGCTCGCATGATGACGTAATCCGCCTCGTCCATGCCGAAAGCGATCTGCGCGAAAATACACTGTTCGGCGTCCTGCGCGCCTTTGGTATCGATCAGCCGGCGGTAGGTCATGAGGAACCCGCCGGGCGCGGCGGCGACCACGCGGTCGTCAAGCGCCATTATGTACGAAGTCAACGTACCGCCGCCCGAGTTGCCCGTGCAACCTATCTTGTCGCCGATGATGTCTTTGCGGCTCTGCAAATAGTCGATCGCCCTCATCCCGTCCCAGATTCGGTATTGGGCCAGGTTCGATCCCAGCAGGATGCAGCCCAACCCGGCCGTCGTGTGCTCGATGGTGCATACGAATTGCACTTGCGGATGAGGGACCTCCAGCCACTTCGCCGTGCGGAAGTGGGTGTGCTCTTTCTCGAAGTCGAGCATTTGATATCGCTCGCCCTGACTGATCGGGTCGTAGCAGAGCGCCGCAATGCCATGTTTCGCCAGCAGGATGGAGATCCGCTGGTACTGCCCGGACGCCTTGCCGTTGTGACTGTGTCCGCAGGGCACCAAGACGGCCGGGTATGGCGGCTTGCTCTTGGGCAGGTAGAGATTCGCGGTGACGTGGAAGTTCGGCCGGCTTTGGAAAACCACCTTCTCCATGCGATAGCCCTTGCCTTCCAACCGCCCGACGACTTTCGCTTCCAGCGGCGTGCGCTCGGGAAACCCGTCAAGCTGGCGGAGGAAGAACTCACGCCGATCGTCTTGCCACTTTTGGCAATCGGCCAGCGTCTTGACGGCCTCATAAGCTTCCAGCCGACGGTCGACAAGCCGATACATCTGCTCTTTCAGATAGACCTCGAACTGTTTTCCCGGCGCGACGCCGTCCGGCGTTTCGCTCAGCACGGTCAGGTCTTCTTCGGCCAGCACGCCGGCGGTCCAAGAAAAGAGCAACGCGGCAAGCAACCAGCCACATCGTAAAGCGCGAGCGTAAGATGTCATTTCGTTACTCCTCCCTAATGTCGTTCTGTAACAACCCGGCCGCGTGGTAAGCATTCGTCGAACCGGTGCGTGTCCATACGCCAATAGCCGCCAGCGGAAGCTGGCGGTTGGCTGGCACACCAGTTACCGTTGGACGGTCTGACCGGACCGCAAAGCAACCGCCGGCTTCCGCCGGCGGCTATTGCACCCGAGGAACCAAACAGCGACAGTATACCACCCCAATACAGACGAACATATCAGGGCGCGCGACCGATTTCAAGGCAGAGCGGTAGATGGGCGAGAATGGCGAGACAAACGAGGGTTGTCAGCCGTGCAGAAAAGACAAGTGGGGCACGATTCCAGCTTGGCGGGCTCGTTGGAATCGTGCCCCACAATGAATATGCGTCAGTTATCGATGCGTCGACGCTAAACGGCCGTTGGGCCGAGGGTCGGCAAGGGCTGCTCGAGCAGTGATAGCTGGACAGGCTGACCGGTCGCCTCTTCGATGACCGGCTCGGGGAGACGCTTCTCGTATCCCAGCTTCTTGAACACTTCGAGGACTTCGCTGCAGGTGGGGAACATCCGACCGCTGGTGCGCTTGTATTCGTCCAGCGCGCTCATGAACTCGACTTCCTCTTCCGTGTAGTCGCGCTCGCAGGTGGTAGGGTCGATCTGCCGACGACGAGCCACCTTCTCCCTACGCTGGGTCTGGCGACGCTCGACCGCCACCGGCTCTTCTTTGTTACGCCGGTCGGGAGAGTCGCGGCGGTCCTTGGCGGCACGGCGGTTGATAATTACCGTCCCCTCCGTGTCGGCCGACTTCTCCTTGGTCGCCTTCTTGGCGGTCGCCGTTGTCGTCGACTTCGGGCTCTTCCTGGCCGCGGTGGTCTTGCTGTTCTTGGTCGCTTTTTTCGGCTGCGCCTTCTTTGTCTTGGCCACGGGCTCACCCTT
>CAZDHN010000740.1:0-3188 GCA_964505115.1 uncultured Planctomycetaceae bacterium | reverse complement strand
TTCGGCCGTCTCCTCGCGCCAGGCGGGCCAATCGATCTCCTGCCGGCGGCCGAGCATCGTGGCGATCAGGTTGCGGAGCCCCGTCAGGCCGAACTCGACCGTCAGCTCCATCACCGGCTCGTCCCGATCGGCCAGCCGGGCGCGAAGCTGCTCGTCGAGCAACTCGAAAAGCAGCGTGTCGGTCTGCGCCCGTTCCATCACGCGAAACCGCGGGTCGAGTCGGGCTTCCACCGCGTGGGCGCGAAGCAGCGAGGCGCAAAAGGAATGGATCGTGCTGATTCGGGCTGAATCGAGTTGGCGAACTAGATGCAGCCAGTAGTCGACGTGCTCCTCCGCCGCGTCGAGCAGACGTTGGTTGCAGGCGGCGCGAATTCGCTCGCGCATTTCCCGGGCGGCACGCTCGGTGAAGGTGATGGCCGCCGTCTCGAGCAGTCTCGCGGAAGAAGGCGTGGCGTCCCGGCCGGGTTCCAACTCGGCCAGGAAGCGTTCGGTCAGCACGAAGGTTTTTCCGCAGCCGGCCCCCGCCGAAAGCGCAACGGAAACGCCCCGCGCGGTCACCGCCCGATGCTGCTGATCGGTCAATCCGTTTTTCGCGGCGGATCCCATCTCTTCTCCAGCGAACGAATGTGCGTGATTCGACAGACGGTGTTGAAGGGGCAATAGCCGGTGCAGTGCTCGTCCTGGCTGAAGACGGGAAACTCGCCTTGGCGGATACCGCGCACGAGTGCCCCCACCGTGTCGGGCAGCCGCGCGAGGATGCCGGCCCATTCGGCCGTCGGGACGAGTCGGTCGTCGGCCTGCTCAGACATTTGCAGTGCTTTTCTCGGCTTGAACCCGTTCTCGCGGACCGACCAGTAGCCGACCTGCCAGGGCAGCGCGCCGCGGTCGGCCAATAGCAGCTTCTCGACGGCCAGCGCGTAGAGCGGCAATTGCAGGGCCCGGCCGGAAAGTACCGCTTCGGCGTCGGGCCTGGTCGACCTGCCCGTCTTGTAGTCAACTATGTTGAAGATCGCTTTGCCGCCGGCCACCCCGACATCGACCCTATCTATCCGGCCGCGGATGTGGATCGTGCCCTCGCCGGTTCGGCATTCCAGCGGCTTGTCGGTCGAGGGCGGTTCGGAGCGGCGGTCGTCGCCGAAGGAGATCTCGAACAAGGTCGGCTCCATCGCCGAGCCCGACTTCTTGCAGAATTTGTCGTAGCCGATGTGCTGATCGCGATAGTCGGCCATCCACCCGACGAGCAGGCGGTGGTCGACCTCGCGCAGGGCGGCCTCCACCGGGTTGTCGGACCGGTGGACCGACAACTCCTCGAGCGTCTCGGCCACCAGCCGGTCGTACAGTTCCGGCTCCAGGTCGGCCGGCGAGACGGGCTCGCCGTGCGACTGGTTCACCCGGCGATGAAACGCGGCCAACGCCTCGTGTACCAGCCAGCCACGCCAAAGGTAGTCGACGTCCAGCACAAGCTCCTCAAGGGGCTCCAGCCGCAACACCTTCTCGAAGAAGAACCGGTAGGGGCAGGAGGCGTAGCCTTCCAACTCGGTCGCGCTAAAGATGTGCCGGTCGGAGTATTGCTCGGTCAGCCGCGCTCGGGCCGACTCGCCCGGCAGAATGCCCTCGGTCGGGCCGAAATGCTTGCGGTCCGAGCGCGCGTCTGTTAGACGCAGGCCGGCCAGAATGTTTTGGCCAACACCGGGCGATGGCTCCTGCCGCAACAATCCGGCCAGCAGCAGAACGTTGCCCGACATGGCGTCGGCCAAGGCCTTGACGCGGAACTCGGCCGCCGTAAGGGGCTCGTCGTCGGGCGGGACGGGGCTCAAGTCGAGCGATTCGGTCCGGCGAATTCTGCCCGGCCCGCAAACCTGCTCGACCTCTTGCAGATAGGGGCTGGCCGTCAACGGCGAGGCCGATTCGTCGAAGGCCGGATAACTCATCCAGAGCCGCCGGGTCGCCCGGGTAGCCACCTCGTAAAAGAGCAGCATCTCCTCGCAATTTCGCTGCCCGCGGCCGACCAGTGGCAGGCCGGCCTCGATAAGGCGTTGCGATTCGGCTTCGCTGTACAGCCGGTCGTGGCTGGGTGGCGGGGGGAAGGCGTTTTCCGATAGCCCGGCAAAGAACAGGTAAGGGATAGCCAACGCCCTCGCGCTCTGCGCCGAGAGCACGCGAACCCGCCCCGACTCGTCCCGCCCGCCACGCATGGGCACGCTACCGAGGATATCCAACAGCGCGGCCAGGGCTTCGCGGCGATCCAACAGATCGGCGTCCGAGGCGAGCCAATGGTCCAGCGTGTCGCAATGCCCCAGGGCTTCTTTGAGTTGGCTCCAAGCGTCGTCATTTGTCCCCTCTCCCTTTGGGAGAGGGGAGAAGTGTGTTGTCCCCGGCCCCTCTCCGGGCACCGACCGAAGGTTGGTCGGGAGAGGGGAGACTCGAAGCAGGCCGGTCTGCGCGGTCAATCGCTCCCAAGCCTTGGCCCACTGGCTCAAGGTTGCCCGGCTCGGTAACTCCGATAACGCTTCGTCCAGACGCGTAAGCAAAGCCGCCGTTGCGTCGGTGCCGTCATCATCGTCCGTTCTCTTTTTCTCAAGCTGCTCGATCAGCCGCTTGCGGCCGCGGGGGATTTGCAGACGCCGGATCACTCGATCGGCTTGCCCGGCCGCACGGCCTTCTTGCCACTCGGGCCAGTCGGGCTGAAAATAGTTGCTCCCAAGCAGGGCCAATAGCTCGCGGAACGGCCAGTCCTCGACATCCAAACGCAAGAGGGCCACCAAGGCGGCCAGGGCCTTCGAACGCTCCAAGGCGGGCCGGCTCTCCAGGCTGAACGGAATCCCCAGCTTGCCCTTGCCAAAAACCTCGCGGATCAAGTCGCTCACGCCGTCGGTCGAGCGAAACACCACGGCTATCCGCTCGGGTGGAATCGGCCCGGTGCCGGCGGACTTGCAGCCTTCGCTCAGCAATAGCTTTATCCGTCGGCCGATCTGCTCGATCTCGCCCAACTGCCGCGACGCGGCCAGTATCTCCAAGCCTTCAGTGTCGTCCGCCGGACGTACCTGCCGGGGGTTGCGAAACAAATTTGCTTCCAGATGGGCCATCGCCGGCCAAGGGGTCGATTGTGGCCGGTCGATCCGCCGGTGTTCCAGCGTCGGGTGTCGCCGCCTCAGTTCATCGAGCGTCGCCAGCGGCTTGAAGAACAA
>CAZDHN010000739.1:0-3189 GCA_964505115.1 uncultured Planctomycetaceae bacterium | reverse complement strand
GTAATATCGCACGGCGGCGGCGGCGGCGAAGAGCCAGTTGACGGCCACGACCATGGCCACCTGAAACTGGCCGCCGGCACCTTCGCCGTACGAGTGCAAACCGGCGGGCAGGACGAAGTTTACGCCGTACCAGGCCATCAGAATGGCCGACGCGCCCAGGATCGAGCCGATTGCCAGGCCGAAGTTGCCGAACCAGCCGGCGTATCGGCCGTGCAGTATGAGCAGGTATGCCAACAGCGAGATTAGCGCCCAGACCTCTTTCGGGTCCCAACCCCAGAAGCGGCCCCAGGAGACGTCGGCCCAAAGCCCGCCGGTGATCGTGCCAATCGCCAGAAGCAGCACGGCCACCTGGGTCGACTTGTAAACGAACGTGGCCAGCGCGGCACACGGCTCGGGCGCGCGGCGGTGAAATGCTTTGGCGTCGGCGCTATATCCGTGGGCCGGCTTATGTCCGTCGGCCACTGCCTCGGCCGAGGGCAGGAGCGGATCGCGATAACGGCCGAATAGATAATGGGCCAGCGCCACGTTAGCCAGTCCCCAGGCCAACGCGCCCGCTCCGTAAGCGGTCGTGACCGACAGCACGTGCAAGGTCAGCCAGAAGTTGTCGCGCAAGACGGGCATCAACGAGCCGATGTCTTTGTGGAAGACGGGCGAGTAGTAGGCCAGTAAGGCGGCCATGAATCCGACCGCCGCTCCCACCATGGCGTAAGGTTTTCTGGCGAGAACCTGCCGAAGCGGGTCGGCCGCGCCCTGCTTGATCAGTACGCGGGGAACCATGGCCAGTCCGACCGCGCCGGCAATCACCGCGCGCGGCAGATACCAGACGGTGGGAAGCAATACGCAGAGCCCGACGACCCAGGTCAAAACGTCGTTGGCGGTGGGGATCGAGGAGCCGAGATCGGTCCGCGGCAGCAGGCTGATGATGGTAGTCTCGCCGGCCGAGCTGTAGGGGAACCAGGCCAACACGAAGAAAACGGCAATCGCCAGGTTCACGCGGACCGCCAGCAGCAGCCAACTGCCGGCCGTCCATAGCTTGGCGTGCATCAGGCCCGTTTGCTCTTCGGTAAGCGGGGTCGCCTCCCAGCCGAAGGGCAAGGCGGCCAAGCGCCAGGCGCTGTTCAAGCCTTCGCCCAGAAGTGGAAACAGCGCGAACCATAAGCCCAACACGGCAACAACCAGCCCGGTGAATACGACCGTCTCGAACATATTGGTGACCGGTGCCCAGCCGGTAATATACGAGCGGAAGCCGAACCCGCAACAAGTGATTAGTTGGGCAAGCAGCAGCACGACAATCCCCAGCCAGAACATCGGCTTGCGGATCACGCCGAACGAGAGGGCGAAACAGAGCAAGGCAAGCACGTTGGTCAGCCACGACCAGAAGAACGGATCGGAGCGGTTGTAAAGCAGTTCGGCCGAGGTGTGGCCCGGCGGTGGATAGGCGGTGGCGGCCAGCAGGGCCTCGTCGCGATGCTTGATCGGCAGCTTCTCGCGCAGCGGATCGATCCGCTGGCCCAACTCGCGCACTGACGCGGCATACTCGTCCAGCGCGGCGGCGAATTTCTCGGCACGCTGGCTATCGTCGCGGGCGACGTAGATCGAGCCGGCCTTGGAGAAGGCTTGGCGCACGCCGTCGAGCGATTCGCGGGGATACGCCTTCATCAGGGAGTCGCTACCCAGGATCAGCGTTTGCAGGTTCAGCCAGGGCTGCGAATCGTCGTCAGGGGCGCGATCTTCCTCCAATCCGCCCGGGTCCAAAGCGGGCACCAGGCGAAGCGAATTGCCGTTGTCGTAAAGGGCCAGATGCATTTGTCGGGCGAGCCGCGCCAGGTCGTTCGTCTTGCCGGCCAGCACGTTCAGGTGTGTACGCGCGCGGCGGAGTTGCTCCTTCTCCCAGTCGGGTGGATCGCGGAACAAGCGGTCGCGATGGTTGGTGAAGAGCCGGGCCACGTCGTCGGCGGCTTGGGAGAAGGCCGTTACGGGCGGGTCGATCTCGTCGAGCGTGAAGGTGTCCTGCTTGGAAATCTCCAGAAGCTTCTTCATGGCCTCCTCGGCCCGGCTAATCGCGGCGCCGGTCTCCTGCTCGGAGTCAAGCTTACGGAACCCGGCCAGATCGCGCGACAATGGGCTCCAAGCGTGGACGGCCTCGCTGAACTTCTCGTTGAAGCGGCTCCGGTCGGCGTCGGCGGCCGACGGGTTGAAGGTGATCAGCCGGTAAAGCGTGTAGGCTTCGTAGAGTTGCTTGACCTTCTTATCCATGGCGGAAAGCTGAAACGGTTTGCCCGACATGCTCGCCTGCCGCTGCCTGGAAAGCGCGCCCAAGTGCATTCGGAATTTCGTGGCGTCTTCGAGCTGCCGGGGCGAGACGTGCTTCGCCCGGCTGCCGTCGGCCGTTTTGAGAGGTAGCCCGAGAAGCTCCTCCCGCATCTGCTCGTGTCCGCCGATGAGAAACGGCCTGTCTTCCCACTTCTCGGGCTCGACGAGCCAACTGAAGAGCAGCTCGGACGCGGTGAATTTGCGGGGCTTCTTTTCGTCGCGTAGTGCCAGCTTGGGGTTCACCCGGCCGCAGATCGTTTCGGCGGCTGATCGGGCGAAGGTATCCAGAGGCATCAGCCGGCCGTCGTCGAGCACCGGCATGCGCTGCCAGGCGTCCCAATCGAGCTTGGTGGATTCGCCCGCCAAAACGGCGCCCGAGGCAATCAACCAGCAAGCGGCGAGAAGTAGGGCAATTCGGCGAAACATCTGGCAACCTTGCAGGAATGTGTTCTTGATGATTTAGCGGCCGCTCTTGCGTTTCCCAAACAAATATGTCTTCATATAAAACATCACGGCGATGCCGGCCACGATTAGCAGGCAGCCGGCGTATTTCAGGCCCCGGCCCGGATCGTAGTTGACCGTCAGCCAGGAGAGGAACAGCCGGTCGCGAGTGCTGTCGCCGCCGACCATCTCGTCGAAGAGCGGATCACCCGGCCGCCACGGGCCGCGAAAGCTCTCCTGGAAGAGCCGATACGACGGTCCGCCCTCCGGGCTGGAGAACTCGACCGGCGCGTTGAGCGTTATCAGTATCTCTTTCTGCAGCCGTTTCTTTTCATCATGCCGATCAAGAAAATCGACCAGGCTGGAATAGTGCGAGGCCTGGCTGGTGCCGGGATCCAAGCGGCGGTCGAACTTGTGCAAGAATACTTGGAACCC
>CAZDHN010000738.1:0-3191 GCA_964505115.1 uncultured Planctomycetaceae bacterium | reverse complement strand
TAGGGATTAGGGATTAGGGATTAGGGATTAGGGATTAGGGATTAGGGATTAGGGAGAAACTATCCGCCAGCGCGTTTTCTGGCCCCTGGCCCCTAACCCCTAACCCCTCGTCCCGTAAACACGATTCGAAAGGAGTCGAATCATGACGCTCTTCCATTGGCTGCCGCGATGTATTCTGCTTGCCGCGCTCGGCTCGCTTTGCGGCTGCGGCATGGTGGTTCCCAAGTCGCGAGTCGACTCGCTTCAGACGCGGAACCGCGCGCTGTCGGAGCAGAATCGGGCCCAACTGGCCGAAATCGATAACCTCAAGAACCATTCACACCAAACCGAAAACCGGCTGATAACGGCCGAAGAGAGTTTGGCCAAGATGGACGAGAAGGCGGCGTTGGACCGCGAGCAACTGGCCAACTACCGGCGCGAACGCGACCAGTTGCACGAACAGTTCATGGGCGTGGTCGACGGCCGATCGCGCGTGCCGCAAGCGGTTAGCGCTCGGCTGGCCGAGGTATCGAAGCGTTACCCCGGCCTGCAATTCGATCCGGCAACCGGCATCGCCAAGCTCCAAAGCGACGTGGTCTTCGACAGCGGTCAGGCCGATTTGAAGCCCGGTGCCGAGAATCTGCTCCGCGAAATCGTCGACGTGCTGCAGACGCCGGAAGCGCGCGACATGAAACTGATGGTCGTCGGCCACACCGACGATCGGCCCGTCGCCAAGAAGCCGGCCCGGGAGAAGTTCCCCAACAATTTCCACCTCAGCGCGGCTCGGGCGTTGGCGGTAACCGATCGACTTCGCGGGCTGGGGCTCCAGGAGGAGCGACTTGGGGCGGCCGGCTTCGGTTCGCATCAGCCGATCGCGCCCAACGTAACGGCCAGCAATCGGCAGAAGAACCGCCGCGTGGAGATCTTCATTATGGCGCCCGACGTGCCGGTCGTCGGCTGGACCGATTCGATCCCCAGCGTTTATTAGAGTCGACGTAGTGGTTCCGTCACGTCTCTTGCGATGGGTGGTTGTGGGGTGCCACTGCTGGCTTGCCCAGCAGTGTCGCGGCTGAGATTGTACTTCGCACTGCTGGACAAGCCAGCAGTGGCACCCAGGTTGGAGGCGCGGTGGCCTTGGGGGCGTACTCATCACGTTCGCGCGTGACGAGTACGGTGGCCGGCTTAGCGGATCAGTCGGGCGTTGAGCCAGTTGGCATGATCGAGCACGTCGGCCCGGTCGGCGTAGTCGACGATCAGGTCGACGCGCGAGCCGCCGGTCAGGTCGACCGAGACGGGCAATGGTTCCGAGCCGCCGCGAACAACCGGGCTTGCGTATTTCTGCCGTTGATCGACATAAACGAAGAAGCGGACGCTGCCGCCACCGTCCGTCGAGTCGTCGATTGCCAGGCTGGCCTCGAAGCGGCGGCAGGGCTTTTCGAGTACGCACGACAGTCGCGACGCGCTGTGGACGCCCAGCCCCTTGAGAAAAAGCACGCCGCCCGCGCGGAGCATGCCGCCCGTCGCGTTGCGGTCCGCTCGCCAGGGCCACTCGAGGTCGAGATACGGCACGTATCGATACTCGGCCGGTTTTTGAGTCTTACGTCGCAACGTGTGCGAACCGCGCGTGGCTGTTGGGGGGCTCTCTTGGGTTGCGGGCCCAGCTAGTAATAGGTCTGATAAGTAAACGGCCTGGCCGCCGATCGGCTGGAGAAAGACCAGATCGCCCGGCGCTACGGTCCAACTCCGATCCTTGCCGACGGATACGTGGGCCGACTTCGCGTCGACGATCAACCGCGTCGCCCGGATCCGGCTGCCGTCGGAGAGGCCGACCCAGGCGGCCAACCCATCTTGTCGCGGTCGGCGAGCCAGCGCCGGGTTGAACAGTATGGCGGCCACGCGGGCGGTTTGGATCTCGACCGGGCCGACTTCGGTCTCCAGGTGTACCTTGTCGGTTTCGAGCCGGGAGACGCTGCCGGTCAGTTCGTCGCCGTTGACCAACAGCAGCCGGTCGGTGCTGCCGGTGGCGGTGGTCAGTTGATCGAGGAACAGGTCGCGGCGGCGGCGGTCGGCCGGCGCATGGAACACCGCGGCGGTGACCAGTTCCAGGGGCAACTCGATCGGGCCCAGCAGGAGCGATTCGGCCTTGAGATTCCGTTTGTCGGAGCCAAGCGGATCGGCCGCCAGCAGGCTGCCGTCGGCGAGCACCAGTAGCGGTCCGTGCCCGATCTCGGGACATTTCCCCCAGCGCACCAGCCCCGCGGCGGGCAGCACCCGTCGCGTGTCGCCGGCGCCGAACGTTAGCTTCCACCTCGCATCAACCGCCGTCAGTTCCGCCCCGAAAGGCTTCCCCTCAACCGGCACGGCAACAGGCGTCTCAGCCCCCGTCGCCTCGACGGCCACCAGTCCAGCCAGCAATATCAGGATCAAACAACCGATTTTCATTGTACCACCACTATCAGCTATCAGCTATCAACTATCCACTACCTCTGAAAAATCGGCAAGTAATTATTCGGCATCTGCAACACAATGCAAGCCATGGCGGTTGCGTAATCGACCGAGATGGGCGACATCCAGGAGCCGTCGGCTCGGGCTCGGGCGACAAGTTCGTCGCGGACGGCCGGATACCAGCGGTTCCAATCGTCGCCGCCGGCCTGCCACATTGCCTGCGCGGCGTAGTAATGGCCGTAGAAGTAGTACGTCTCGCGGCGGACCACGCCCTTCTCCGGCTTGAACTGCATTAGGTAAACGAGCGCCTTCTGGATTTCCGGCCCCTTGTAGATGCCGGCGCTTTGCAGCCCCACGACGGCTGCGGCCGAGCGGGCGAAACCGCTCTCGCCACCTTGCGACATGTACATGAAACCGCCGTCGGCGTTTTGGCACTGCTTGATGTACTTGGTCGCCCGGTCGATGGTTTCCTTGGGGACGTACAGCCCGGCGTTTCGGGCCGCGCGAAGTGCCATCACCTGGCAGATGGTCACGGAAAGGTCGGCATCTTGCCGGCGGGGCTGGTATCGCCAGCCGCCTTCCTTGTTTTGCGTATTGACGATCAGCTTGACCGCCTTCGATAGTTTTTCGCGGAGTTGCGGGCGTTTGGTCATGCCGTAGCACTCGGCCAGAAACAGCGTGGCGAAGCCGTGGCCGTACATCGGTCCGCGACTGGTGTCCGCGCCAGCGATGAATCCGCTGAGTTGGGTATGGTCGAGCAGATAATC
>CAZDHN010000737.1:0-3198 GCA_964505115.1 uncultured Planctomycetaceae bacterium | reverse complement strand
TGCGAACCCGTGCTGAAGCACGGGCCTAATACCGCCTTCGGCGGAAAAGACCGGTGAACCGGCCTGGAAGACAACGAATGCCAGCCGCGAGGTTCCCTGAAAAGCATCAACTACAACTCTCCTTTGTTCTGAAAACGCACCTCCCACTCCCTCTAGTTATCACCCGACCACTGCCCCAAGCAGCGCTCCGCCACTAAAAACCCAGAATCCCCGTTTTTTACGCGGCGTTCATGAGTCCCATCGCGGTTCGGACAATGCGGGAACCTTGGTACTTGACCCGCGGGTGGGACAAGAACGTTCCGAACCGGCTTGGGCCTTGGTTACGGTAATATCGTGGCCATTTTCGCATTGGATCGCAAGCATTGATACTTCATGAGATTCTTGCGGAAATAAGATCTCTTGGGTGGTGGCGAAGACGACGAGAAACGCGAAGCTGAGGATGAATTCGATCGCGGCGCCGGCAGCCGATACCACGACGAACAGTATGTCTCCGCGCAAAATGCCGACAACCGATAGTACGACGCCGCCAACCACGGCGCCCAAGCAGCCGAGGATAAAGACAATCTGCGCCAGTGACAATGAAAGGCGGGCGAGTCTGCCGCGACAGATTGTCGGTGTCTCGCGAGCCATCCAATAGCCTCGATCTGCTGGCGGTTGTGGCCGTGTGACTTATGTTAATCGCGAACTCAAAACCGTCAATCAAGCGTGCCGACGCCAGTCGCCACGTCGGACGCCTACGTCGACACCGGCAAGCCGGGCTCGCAACCGTCCAAGCAGTGGAAGCTCGGCGGCCGATCGCTGGTGATTCCGCGAAGAAACCTTAGTCCGACCTCGTAACGCTGATGGTTTGCCTTGCGGCCATTCTTTGGCGAAGGGCGCGGAGGCGGTCTTCTTGATCCTCGCTGAACGCGCCTCGACGTTGGCCGTAAGTGTCCAGCCAGGTGATCAGCCGGCTCCAGTCGTCCGGGGCCAGTTTGACTTCATAATGCCCCTTGTCGAGCAGCTTCACCAGCGGATTCATCTTGGCCGCGCAGGCGCCGGCCGTGGAGAAGCCCTGGCGGTAGCGACTCATTACGTGCGTCTTCAGGCTCGGCTCGCCGTAGTTCACCAGCGAGTCGTAAGCTTTCTCGGGCGTCAGATCGAACTTCGGAGCGTCGGCCCCGGGCTTGTGGCATCCGGTGCAGTGCTTCTCCATCACCGGCTGCACCAACGCCTGAAACTCCAGCGGCCAGGAGCCTGCCGGGCCGGGCGTGATGCTCGACGGCCGGCGCGCCACGGCGGCACCGATACGGTTCGGCGGCGCCGTGTTCCGCGGCTCGTGACAACCAATGCAAGTCTGCTTCTGGCCGGGCTGAACGTAAATGGCGCTTCGCATCGTCTGAACGGCCATGCCCCGTTCGTCCAACGCTTGCAGGAAGAAAATTACGCCCGAAGGAACGCGGAAACGGGCCGAGCCGTCTTCTTCCACGGGCACGGTGCCCATGACGAACTTGCCCGGGTCGTCATGCGTGATCCCCATCTTCGGGTAGTTCATCGAGGGATGCGTTTTGGGCGGAATGCCAACCACTCGCAGCTTGCGGATCGTTCCCCGAGGGATCGACTTCAGCCCTTGATAGACATCCATCACGACCATCTCGCCCTGCTGCTGGCCGGACTCCTTTTGCTGCCGTGGGAGTTCGGGCGGTTTGGGACGCGGGCGAATCGGAATCGGGTACATCGAGGAAATCGTCGGATCGCGGTAGATCAGATTCAGATTGCCGAACGAGTCGAACAGGTAGATCCCCATGGCAGCCGTCCCGGTCGGGTCGCCCGGGTTGGTCAACGGCTTGTCGCTCCAGGTGACCAGATAGTGCTCTTCGGAAAGCGGATAAGGGTTGGCGAAGTACGTGCTCGGCCAGGCTTCAATCTCGGGGAAAGGCACCTCGGGCGTCAACCGGGTCATCGGGCCGTCGCCGTCGAAGCCCTTGTTGACGTCCAGCAGCACCAGACTGCCGGCCGTGTTCCCGTGATGGGCCGAAGCCGTGAACACCAACTTGTGCGAGCCGGGAATCGCCCGGACCTCGAACATGCAGTGCGGGTTGGGCGTGTAGTTTCCGAAAACCGCCCTGGCACCCGAGCCGTCCGGCAGCGTCGACCAGAGGCTCATGTAGGGCATGTTCATGCGGTCGATGTAATCCCAGCGGCAGTAGAGGATCCGCCCGTCGTGGGCCACGCTGGGCGTCCACTCGAACATCTCGAAAGGCGAAATCTGCCGCAGCTCGCCGCCCTTGGCGTCCATCACGTGCAGCGTGTAAACGGCCACGGGCCGATAGGGTCCGCCGCCGCAGCGAACGTACGAGTCACCCAACTCCGTGCCCATGGTCGACATGGCGCTCCGGCTTCCGCATTGGATATGCTGCCCGCGCCGCGTGGAAAGGAAGACGATCTCGCCGTTGGGTAGGTAGCGGCCGTCGAAATCGTCGTACTTGCCGCGCGTCAAACGCCGTAGCCCCGAGCCGTCGAGCTTCATTTCATAGAGATGATAAAACGAGTCCTCGGGAAGCTTGGATTTGTCGAGCTTGTCGATAATTCCGTGGACCTCGGGGTAGTACTTGCAATGGGCGAACAGCACCTTGCTTCCGTCGTAAGAAAGCTCGGGCCGGATGATGTTGCCCGGCGGGAAGCTCGGTGTGAGGCAACGCAAGCGGGGCCGCTCGCTCTTGAAGTCCTCGAGCACGTACATCCCGCCACCCGGCCGCGAGAACCAGCCGTAGTATTGGTCGCACATGTGCGTATAAGTTCGCGACTTGGGCCCGGTGGTGAAGCGGCCCGGCGTACGCTTCACAAATAGTAGATCGTCGAAGTCCAACAGCGGGTTGGCCAGGGCCATCTTCCGCACCGCCCGGCGAGCCTTGAAGTAGAGTTCGCGTTTCAGGTCGGTGGGCAGGCTCTCCGGCTTTCGGCCGGCCTTCTCGGCGACCTCGCGCAGTGTGTGCAGTTCTTTCTCTACGGAGACGCCCAGCCCTTGTACGCTCTCGGCCAACAGCAGGCCGCGTTGGACGACTTCATTGACGGGATCTATTTGCATGGTGTCAATCGTTCCAATACCAAGGTCCGCAAGGCGCTGGATTTCATCAGTGTCAATTTTGGTCGAGATATCTCTCTCGACGAGGTGGCGGGAGAGGTCGGCCTAAGCATTTGTCGGCTGTGTCACCTGGT
>CAZDHN010000736.1:0-3231 GCA_964505115.1 uncultured Planctomycetaceae bacterium | reverse complement strand
CGATCAACATTGGCATCATCGGCTGCGGGGCGCGTGGCCGGCAGGTGTCGGGCCGGTTCAAGGAGTTGCCCGGCTGCCGGATCATTGCCGCTTGCGACGTGAACTCCAAGAACCTCGGCAAGTATTGCCAACAGTTCGAGGTCGACAAGGCGGCCGCTTGCGGCGACTTCCGCAAGCTGCTGGACAACAAGAACGTCGACGCCGTGCTGGTCGCCACTCAAGCCCATTGGCACGTGCTGACAACCATCGGCGCCTGCCAGGCGGGCAAGGACGTTTACGTCGAGAAGCCGCTTAGCAACTCGATCGCCGAGGGCCGCTTCGCAATCGCGGCCGCGAGGAAGTACAACCGGATCGTCCAAATCGGCACGCAACAGCGGAGTTGGGAACAATACCGCAAGGCGGTCGAGATCATTCAGTCGGGCGAGTTGGGTGAGATTTCGGAAGTCAAGGTCTGGGACCTGGCGAACCGTTTCCCCGGCCGGGGCGCGCCGCCCAACTGCGATCCGCCCAAGGAACTCGATTGGGATATGTACGTCGGGCCGGCCCCAATGGTGCCTTACAATCCGAACTGCTACTTCAAATACGGTTACGACTGGTTCCGCACTTCCGGCGGCGGACACACGGTTGCCTGGGGCGTGCATCACTTCGACATCGTCAATTGGGCGATGGGCGTGAAATACCCGAAGTCGGTGGCCACGGTGGGCGGCATGATGGCCTTCGATAACGACAACCGCCAATGGCCCGACACTACCGACGCCGTCCTGGAATATGGCCCCGGCCCGGTCGCCAAAAAGGGTTTCGTGCTCCAGTACACCTGCCGGATGGGCGCCCGGCGCGAGTTCCGCGCGCATGCCAAGTGTTTCTTCGGCACGCGGGGATCACTGCTTCTGGACCGCGGCGGATACACGATCACCGCCGAGGAGACCGGCCCCAGCAGCAATCGCAAGAAGCTCATCAAGGAAGAGACCTTCCGCGGCGAGGAGGACAACCACCAGGAGGTCTTCCTGGCGAACGTCCGCAACCGGACCAAGCCGGCGGCCGACGTGGAACAAGGGTTCTACTCGACCAATACTGGCCACCTGATAAACGTCTCCTGGCTGAGCGGCCGGAAGATTCAATGGGACGGCGAGAACGACAAGGCCATGGGCGATCCCGAGGCCCAGGCGCTGGTCTCCAAACCCTACCGGACACCCTGGAAGTTGGAAGTGTAAGAGAGATGAGACAATGCCATGTCTGAACAATAGCCGCCAGCGGAAGCTGGCGGTTGGGTGGCATGACGGTTTCGGTTGGAGTACGTAACAGAACCGCGAAGCAACCGCCAGCTTCCGCTGGCGGCTATTGCAACCGTTGGGAGCGGGGCCGAAAGGCCCCAATCCCGCACCCCGGCAGCCGAGCCCAGCGCCGGCTGGCCCTGTCAGACCGGCTGGCCCTGTCAGACCGGCTGGCCCTGTCAGACCGGCTGGCTCAGCCCTCGGGCAGAAGCCGATGAGTACTCTGATCTTCGGCCAACCTTACGGCCAGCTTTTTGCCCTCTTCTCCGCGCAGCATTACGCCGGTGACGGAGCTTCGAACCCAGTCGGTTTCCCGCGGAACCAGCTTCTGGTAGGTCGCGCCGGACAGCACGTACAACTCAGGCAGTTTGGTGTCCCGACCAATGATCCATACCTCGGGCACGCCGAGTTGTGCATAAAATGGGATCTTCTGCTCCGTTTCGTCGCCCGGACTGCGAATCTCGACGACTACCGTGGGCGGGCCCTCGAAGTATTCATTGCGGTCAATGTGGAAGCAATCCGGCATCAGCAGCACGAGGTCGGGAATTCGATAATCATCGGGCCATCCGCCGACCGAAGCCACGTTGATCTGATGATAGACCTTGTTCCCCCCCGGCTCGGCCCAGTATTGCCACAGCCACCTCTCCAAGGCTCCTTCAAGTTCCTGATGCGCGCGGTTCGGCATTGGCGGCATGTGCAGCACTCCTTCCCACATCTCGTCCCAGCGGTTGGTCCCGGTCTGCTCGCGCCACTGGACAACGTGCCGCGGGACTTCCGACATGACAGCTTTCACGACATCGACTCCCATGGATTCATGGCCACTTCCACCCATCTGCATTCTATCGTCTAGTATTGGCCTGATACAACACAAGGACGCTCGCCAGACCACCCTCCTAGGTGGCTTGCTTGGCCAAGATGTCTGGTGACGCCGGTCACCGATCATGGTATATTCTGGGTTTCCTAATTGGCAAAATCGATAAATCTACGCGAGAAGCCCATGCTTACCGACAATATCCTCGACCTGATCGGCAACACGCCACTGGTACGGTTGAAGAACGAGAACATCTACGCCAAGGCCGAGTTCCTCAACCCGGGCGGAAGCATCAAGGATCGGGTGGCCAGGGCCATGCTCGAAGGGGCCGAACGGGACGGCCGACTCAAGCCCGACTCGATCATCGTCGAGCCGACCAGCGGCAATACGGGAATCGGCGTGGCGATGGTCGGCCGGCTGAAAGGCTACACTGTCCGCATCGTCATGCCCGAGGGCATGAGCGAGGAGCGAAAGAAGCTGATCCTGGCGTTGGGTGCCGAATTGATCCTCACGCCCGACGAGGAGAGTATCCCCGGCTCGGTTAAGAAGGTTGAGGAGATGGCGGCCGCGGACCCCAGGGTTTACGTCCCCCAGCAGTTCGAGAATCCCGACAACCCCCGCTGCCACTACGAGGGGACCGCGCCGGAATTATGGCGGCATATGACCGGCGACATCGACTGCTTCGTGGCCGGCGTTGGTAGCGGCGGCACCTTGCAGGGCGTGGGCAGCTTCCTCAAGGAGCACAAGCCGGGCGTAAAAATCGTGGCCGTCGAACCCAAGAACGTCTCGGCCCTGCTGGGACACGAGCCGGGCTTGCACCAGATCCAGGGCATCGGCGACGGTTTCGTGCCGGCAGTGCTGGACATCTCGCTGGTGGACGACGTGATCGAAGTGACCGACGAGGACGCCATCGAAACCACCCGACAACTCGGCCGCGACTACGGCCTGCTGGTCGGCATCTCCTCGGGCGCCAACGTTTGGGCCGCCCGGCAGCTTGCCCGATCGATCAAGGGCAACATCGCCACCATTCTGCCCGACCGGGCCGAACGCTACTTCAGCACGGCGTTGCTGTAGCAAGTAGCTGACTTCGCAAGAAGTGGGTATCCACTTCCCTCAAGCGACCACAACATATAGTATTGGGGGATGGAA
>CAZDHN010000735.1:0-3231 GCA_964505115.1 uncultured Planctomycetaceae bacterium | reverse complement strand
AGACGAACTTCGTTACGCCGGGGATGGCCATCGGGTAACGGCCGTCGGGGCCGGGCATGACCGGCGGCTCGGCGTCAAAGGAGTACGACTTGGGCGACAGATCCTCCTTCGAGTTGATCGCCTGATCCCAGGTGAGCTGCTGGCCCGTGTAGTCGACCATCCGGCCCATGACGGCCAGCATCGTGCTTCGGGCCATGTAGACGCCGTTGTTGATCGGCTTGCCGCCGCGGATCGCCGCAAACAGCGCTTCGTGCTCCAGGTCATACATGTTTCCCGGCTTGCCCTTGTAGCGCCATTCTTTCTCGCCGTCGATTTGGAACTTGAGCACGTTCGCCCGGCCCTTGGTGCCGAGGATCACGTCGGTGACGTTGTTCCAGCAGCCGGCCTGCTGGCGGCAGTACGAGTAAGCCCGAACGCCGTTGGCGTACTCGTAGCAGACGGCGTGATGGTCGTAGATGTCGCCGTGCTTGGGACCGGCGTCGACCTGTCGGCCTCCAGTACCCCAGGCGCTAACCGGCGGCTCGTCGCCCATCAGCCAACCGGCCTTGTCGAGGCTGTGTATGTGCTGCTCGACGTTGAAGTCGCCCGAGAGCCAATGGAAGTTGTACCAGTTGCGCATCTGGTATTGCATTTCGGTTTGGTCGGGTTGTCGCTCGCGCTTCCAAAGGGCGCCGGTAAGGTAAGTCTCCTGAATGGCCACGATGTCGCCGATGGCGCCGTCCAGAATGCGGCCGATTGTCTCCTTGACACCCGGATGATACCGCCAGCAGAGTCCCGAGACGATCGAAAGGCCCTTCTTCTTGGCCAACTCGGCCGACTCCAGAACACTGCGAGTGCCAGGACCGTCGACCGACACCGGCTTCTCGCAGAAGACGTGCTTGCCGGCCTCGACGCAGGCCCTCAACTGGATGGGACGAAACTGCGGGGTGGTGGCCAGCACGACCACGTCGACGCCGCTGGCGATCAGCTTCTTGTAGGCGTCGAAGCCGATGAAGCAGTTCTCGTCGGTCACCGCCATCTGGTCCGGCTTGCTCTTGATGATCCGCTCGCGGCTGCTCTTAAGCCGATCCTCGAACACATCGGCCATGGCGGTAAGCTTGGCGTTCTTGTCGGCGTTAAGCGCGTTGACGGCCGCGCCGGTTCCCCGACCACCGCAACCGACCAGACCGACCTTAAGGATGTCGCTGCCTTGGGCGTGGGCGCTTCGACCGATGGCCAGGCTGCCGAGCGCTGCCGTGCCGGCCGCGGCCGTCGAAGTCTTCAAGAAGTTGCGCCGCGTCGAACGCGTGGTCGCGCGGGATTCGTCTCGGTTGGACATAATGGCTCCTTCAAGCTGATGGTGGGCGGATTGGTGTGTTCAGGCAGGTAACATGGCAAGAACGCTATCATACCCGCCCCACCCGAACGACGCAAGCGACGCCGCGGCTGGCCCGGGGGCCCACGATTTGTGTACGGCAACCGTTCACGTATCTTTCGGCGGCCAAGATGGGTGCCACTGGCGTTTCGCCAGTGCTGATCGGTTCGGAGCTTGTCCGTCAATGCTTTCAGAACCCGCCGCGCGTATGGCAAATTTCGCATCGCACAAGCGGGAATCCGCGCATACGCACAACGATCTCCTGGAACAGCAACAGACAAGCCCCGGTCTTTGTTGCACTGGCAAGATGCCAGTGGCACCCAAGTGGCTTTGTATGGGATCAGCGAACTTGGCTGATATACCGCAAGAAATCGGAATCGAGCTGCTTGATCTCGCCGAAGACGGCCTCGAATTGCTTCACCCGCTCCTCCGCCGAGTCCCACACCAGGGGCTGCTTCTCGGAGAGCATCTTCAGGTACTCGATGTATTGCTTGGAACGCTTCTGGATGAGATAGTATGTCAGCGCCCAAGCCTCGGCGTAAGCGTCGGTGCTCTGCTTCGAATCGGTGAACCGCTTGCCGTCGCTTATCAGCGTCCTCAGCGAATCGGCCGGGCGGCCGCGCAAGTAGCGATGGAACTGTATCAGACGCGGCCGGTTCACGCCCCCAATGGTCCGCCAGCCCTTCGCGCTGCGCAGGTCGGGTGTCTCGAAATAGACCGCGATCCCCTCGCTGAACCAGCGGGGGCAGTCGCTGTAGCGAGCGTGCAACCCGCAGTTGAAAGCGATCTGGTGCGTCGCCTCGTGAACGATAGTGGCCACCGTGAACTGGGCCGCGGGCCGCGACAGGATCCGGTTGATTTGGGCCGTCGTGTTGCGCTGGTTCTGAAACTTGGCGAACGACTCGATGCCCGTCAGGTCGTACATCGTCATCCGGTTCGATTCCAGACTGTAGTAGCCCACGATCGACGCGGCCGCCTCGCCCAACTCGCTACCGGCAAAGGCACTGTAAGACCGGGCGTCGGCAAAGACGACAGCCACCAACGGGAACTCGGGATCGTGCAGCTTGAACCCTTTTCGGCTCCAGTAGTTGGTGAACGCCATGTAGAGCCGCTCGAACAGCGAACCCGACCACTTCGCATACGCCCGCGAGGTGTTGTGGCAAATCAGGTAGTGTGCCGTCTGGTGCACATCGAACCCGGCGGGCAACTTCTTCTTCAGCTTGGCCCAAAGCTCGTCTCGCGAAAGGGGCTCGAAGGGGAGCTCATCGGTCGTGTGCTTAACCAACTCGTCCGGCGGGATGGCCCAAAGCACGCCGTCCCGGGCGATCAGCAGCAGCCCACCGTCCTGGGCCTTCACCAGCAGCCGCCCATCGACCTCAATCTCCGACCCCGCCCGGCGCAGCACAATGTGCTCCAGCCCGGAAGCCCGGTCGGCCCAGGATAAGCACAATAGCAACAATACGGCTGCTGGACAGTTCGTTCTAAGGATTGAGCACATATTTCCATTATAGGTTGGAATGGGCGGGAGACACAGCATTAAATGGAGGGCGGGTGAGAGGGCAAGGGCAATATCAGGCCCGAAGGGCCGCGCTATCATAGGCCAGGGCGCAGCCCTGGTAACACCGTCAAATAACCGCCAGAAAGGCCCAACGGGCCGCGCTAAAGCGGTTAGCGCGCCCCGTTGGGGCTTACCTCGCCACACGACAACCACACCCAGGACTTCGTCCTGGGCTATGATAGCGCGGCCCGTTGGGCCTGAGACTATGGACCAAGACCCGGATGATGAATGAATGCCAAGTAACTTCTTACGCCGACAAACCCTCACCCCCGGCCTGGCCTGACGAAAAGTTAGGCGTTTGGGTAAATTGGAGGATATT
>CAZDHN010000734.1:0-3241 GCA_964505115.1 uncultured Planctomycetaceae bacterium | reverse complement strand
AAGACCAAACCAACCTGACGGCGCGATGAATAATCCGGGCTAGCCCCATTCGCGCTGGAGTATTGACAAAACAAACAGATCTAGCGGGAATAGCACTCATATTGTTGAGCGCGCAACTACCTTACAACGGTTCCGATATCCCTGAACGGTTACCTCAAAGAGGAGAAGTACAATGCGTTTCCATCCCCGAAGTCTAATAGTAGTGGCGCTGGTCGGTTGGGTTCTTGGGGATTCACTCCCCTGCCGAGCGGGGATCCTGGCGGACTATTCGTTCGACACGGGCGTCGCATCGAGCGACGACAACGCGAATTCGTTCGCCCACAATTTCGGCCTGCATTTCGGTGCCACACGATCCAGCCACGGGGGGAACATCTATGTGGCGACCATTGCGACCGGGGACACGGAGGCCCTTGCGCTGGCCGACAACGCCCCATACTGCACGTTCACCGTGGACGCCAACGAAGGCATGATGTTGAACCTGTCGTCGTTGGACTTCGACTTCGGCTACTACCGAGCTACGGGCTATGGCACTATCGAAAACTGGGTGTACGTGCAGTCCAGTGTCGACGGTCTGGGCACGAGTGGTACTGTCATCGACAGCTTTTTGACGTCGGACTCGATCGCGCCCTACACACCTTTAGATCCCTTCACGATCAGCCTAGTGGACGCGAAGTTCCAGGGCCTATCGTCGATCACGTTTCGTTTCTCGTTTTCGGACGACCGGTCCGAACTGGCACAGTTTGTTTCCGACCGCCTGGACAACGTCGTGCTTAACGGCATGGCCGTGCCCGAGCCCTCCTCGCTCCTGCTGGCCTGCCTGGGCCTGACGGGTTTGGCTTTCCGCCGCCGGCGACGCAAGCGCACTTAGCCCGCCCGTGAATACACGGCGGGGAAGCAGAGCCATAACCGCAATAGCCGTCGGCGGGAGCCGGCGGTTGCGTTGCGCCCCGCTCGCGCCGTACACCCTAGTATCGTAGCGGGATTCGCAAGAATTCCGACGCAACGCATTTCCACAAGTCGGAATTCTTGCGAATTCCGCTACAACCGCCAGCTTCCGCTGGCGGCTATTGCCGCGAGTGGCTCAAACGTTATCCCGCAAAGCGGGGGCCAATCACTCGGCCGGCTTCTCGGAGGCGAGGCACTCGGTTGGGGTGATTACGCCGTCGCCGTTGGGGTCCAGGCGGGTGAATTCGGCCGCCTTCGAGTCGGTCCATGTGCTGGAATACTCGGCCATCGTCACCTGACCGTCGCCGTTGGCGTCTTGCCGGGCGAACCAGTCGGGCAATCCCTCGGGCAGCCGTTCGGTGGGGGTCAGAACGCGATAAGTCTTGCGCGACTTGGGGTCGCTCGAACCGGCGGAAGAAGAGGACGATTTGGGATAGCTTCTCGATCGCGACTTTCCCCGGGAACTGGAACTCGAACCGCTGGAGACCTTGCCGCTGGAATCCTTGCTGCTGTAGTTCATCAGCCGCCGGTGCAGTTCGTCGAGCGTGATGATGCCGTCGCGATTAGCGTCGGACGTGGCGGCCGTGCCTTTGATGTCTTTCCACTCGTCCTTTTCCAGACGCCCGTTCTTGTTCTTGTCGTACCGTTTCATCAGGCTCTTGGCATAGCTCCGGACCTGGGCCTCCATCTTCTTGCTTTTGCTCTTGTCGCCGCGCGAACCGGACGAACCGGACGAGAAGCCGGTCGAGCGGCCGGCCGATTCGCCACCGCCGGCCGATGGGCCGAATCCGGCCACCTCGGGCTGCTTGCTCTCGACTCCGAAGCCGGACACTTGGGGTGCCGAGGCCGTTTTCGAGCCGGTCTTTTTCTCCGACGAGCCGGGTTTGGCCCCCGTGCCCGGTTTTCCGGAAGAAGCAGCGCCCGGTTTCCCGGAAGAAGCAGCGCCCGGTTTCCCGGCAGCAGCGGATTGGTCGCTCAGCTTCGACAAAGCCTCCTTCATTTTGCTGACGGGGATGGGTTTGTTCGGATCGAGCCCCGCCCTGCGAGCCATCTGCTCGAAGAAGAGGCGTCTCCGCCCAATGACCTCACCCGGCTCGATCGTGCCGTTGCGGTTGGCATCCAGGCGGCCGATTATCTGATCGAGCTTCTGGCTCCGTTTGGCGTCTTTTGCCGACCCCTTGGTCCGGGCAGCGGGGGAGGCCCGTCCGCCCGGATCGGCCGCCAAGCCGCCGGCCGGCAATAATCCGACAGCGGCGATCAGAAGTATTCGTAGCAAGGCCATGCGTCACCTGGATATCAGTAAACGGTTATTCCTTCATTCCTTCATTCTAGTCGGCCTGGAGGACTTTTCCAGACCAAGAAGTGCGGTTATCGTAAAGGTAGGCGGAATCGTGGCGAATACACTGAGGGAGGGGGGTGCGAAACTTTGTCGAGATGCCGGGGTTTCATGGGATACAGACGCGTGGGCGTCCGGCCGGTTCGGGATTTCCCGGTCCATCCTGGCAGAGACATTTTACTGGAGGAGCGCGAGATGAGTCGAATTCCGCGAGTGTTGGTTTTGTTTATGGCCTTTTCGGCCATACTACTGTTGGTAGCCTCGGCCCAGGCCCAGCCTGGCCAGCGGCAGGGCAAAGGACCGCGTCCACCTCAGCATCGGGGCGTGGTAACGGCTCGACTTGGCGGCGGTGGCGGCGCTGGGCACTGGTTGCTGCAAACGGAGCAGGTTCAGAAGGAGTTGGAACTGGTCGCCGATCAGAAAGCGAAGATCAAGGCGATTGGCGAAGAGACCCGAGCCCAAATGCGCGAGTTGTATTCCGGCATGCGCGACTTGAAGCCGGAGGAGCGTCGGGCGAAATATGCCGAACTGCGTGAAAAGAGCAAGGGGCACGCCGAGAAGGCCGCCAAGAAGATCCAGGAGGTTCTGTTACCCAATCAACGGGAACGGCTCAAGCAGATCCAACTGCAAGTTCGGGGTATTCGCGCGCTGGACGACAAAGAAGTGAGCAGGAGCCTGGGTATTACGGACGAGCAAAAAGGCAAGCTCAAGAGCCTTCGCGAAGAGATACAGAAGAAGCGTCAGGCGGCCTTCGGCGGGTTCCGCAACCTTTCACCCGAGGAGCGTAAGAAGAAGATGGAGGAGGCCCGCAAGCTTTCGCCCGAGGAGCGGCAGAAGAAGGGAGCCGAGGTCCGCAAGCAGGCCCAGCAACTCCAAGAGGAAGCCGTTCAGCAGGCACTGGGAGTACTGACCTCCGAGCAGCGCGAACACGTAACGGGCCTCATCCCCCTCGGACGTCTG
>CAZDHN010000733.1:0-3243 GCA_964505115.1 uncultured Planctomycetaceae bacterium | reverse complement strand
GTCGTCCTTCACGTCGCCGAAGGAAAAGGTTCCCAGTCCGGCCCAGATCGCCATCATGCCGATCAACATGCCGAAGTCGCCCACCCGATTCACAATGAACGCCTTGTTGGCCGCGTTGGACGCGCTTCGCCGCTCGAAGTAGAAGCCGATAAGCAGGTAGGAGCAGATACCGACCAGTTCCCAAAAGGCGAAGACCATGGCCAGATTGCCTGCCAGCACGAGTCCCAACATGCTGAAACAGAACAGCGAGAAGTATTGGTAGAAGAGCTGGAATCGCCCGCGGCGGACCAGCGGCTTGCCGTCGGCGGTGGGAGCCAGCGAATCGGTTACCTCGTGCAACTCTTCGTGCATGTAGCCGAAGGAGTAGATATGTATGCAGGTGGCGACCAGCGTAACCATGAAGAACATGGCCAGCGTGAGCGAGTCGATATAGTATCCGATGGTGACCCGCAACGAGCCGAACTCACCCAGCGCGTACCAGTCGCCCGTTAGCGGCTCGATTGGCGCGGGCGCGGCATGGTTGCCATGGCCCTCCGCTTCCTGAGCGGCCGGTTCATGGTCAGTGGCTTCATGGCCGGCCGATTCATGAGCAGCGGTTTCATGTGAGGCGGCTTGGTGTTTTTCGATCGGATGTTCGGCCAGCCAGCCGGTCAGGGCGATTACCGAGAGGACGAAGGAGGTGAAGATGGCTCCGGTGGCCAGGTATCCGCCCAGAATGCCCCCATGTCGCATCCGCCGACCGAACAGAAGGATCAGCGCGAACGACCCCAGCGGCAGCAGCCAGGCCAACGTGAGCAGCAGCGGTATGGTTTGGATAGCGACCATCAGCCCTTAAGTTCATCTCCTCGATCGACGTCGATCGTCCGGTAGTTGTTGTAGAAGGCAAGCGCGATGGCCAGTGCCACGGCCGCTTCGGCCGCCGCCAGCACGATAACAAACAGCGTTATGAACTGTCCGTCCATCCCCAGGCCGTATCCGGCATCGGCCCTCAAGTGCGGACTTCCGAAGGCGATGAAATTGATACTCGCCCCGTTCAACACCAACTCGATCCCCATCAGCACGCCCAGCAGGTTCCGCTTGGTTACCATGCAGACGACGCCCGTGACAAACATCACGGCACCAATCACCAGATAGTGCGACAGACCGACGGGTTGCGTGAGCAGGTTCATTTTACGTTCCGCTTCTATAAAGCCGCGACCGTTGGTCGCGCCAATAAATTTCCGTTACTCGCGGCGAGGACGCCGCGGCTCTAATTTCTCCAGCGTTTCGCGCGTGCCAGATAGGCTGCCCCAACCAGGACGACCAGCAGGTGTACGGATACAATCTCGAACGCCAACAGATAACCCGACATGCCCGCTTGCCGCACCGGGTCCGGCTCGTCCAGCTTATCGACCCGAACACCGAGCAGCCCCATGCCGAGCCTCGTGGCGGTGTTGGAAGTCTCTGTATTGGCCGTTTGGGCGGCTTGCGTCCTGTCCCAGTCGGACACGCTCAGGGCGTTCTGCAACAGCACGACCAGCAGTGAACTGCCGATCAGGATGGCCAATATCCACTGGCCGGCGCCGGTCTTCATGTTGACCGACGGCCCGGTCGCGGTGAGCATCACGCCGAAGACCAACAGCACCATGGTCCCGCCGACGTAGACCATCAACTGCATTGCGCCGACGAAGTCGGCTCCCGCCAGAAAGAACAGGCCGGCCACCGCGGCCAGCGAAATGACCAGATAGAACGCCATCCGCACGATGTTTTGGGCGACAACCACGGCCAGCGCGAAACTGCACGTCACCAGTCCGAACAGCAGGAAGAAGAACGAATGCCAGTTAATTGATTCCAAACCTAGGAAATCCATGCTCGGGAATTCCATGCTCAGGGCCCTCCCCGTTCGACGGCGGCTGGCTGTTCGACGGCAACCGTGGCCGGCTGTTCGGCGACCATACCCAACGGCTCGGCCCGGAGGCCCACGCCGCCGGGAAACGCGCAGGTCCAAAGCATCGCGCCGAGGAACATGGCGGCCGCCAGCGGCAGGCAGTATTTCAGGCAGGTTGTTATCACCTGGTCGACGCGAAGTCGGGGGAGCGTCCAGCGAAGCCACATCATCGCCACCACGCCACAGGTGCATTTGAAGACGAAGTTGCAGGCACCGAGCAGGTTCCCGATCTGGCCGAGCACGACGTGGTTCTCGGACGTCAGCCCCAGCAGGTCGGCCACCGGTATCGGTCCGTTCCAGCCGCCGAGGAAGAGGATGGCCGCCAGCCCGCTGACGGCGAACATCGACGCATACTCGGCCATGAAGAAGATGGCCCAGCGGAATCCGCTGTACTCGGTCAGGAAGCCGGCCACCAGTTCGCTCTCGGCTTCGGCCAGGTCGAACGGTGCCCGATTCACGCTGGCGACCACGCAGGTGAAGAAGATCCAGAAGGTTACGAAGGTGAACGGGTCGTGGAAGATGAACCAGTTACCGAACCAGCCGGCCTGCATGTTGCCGATGGCGACCAGATCCATGGTTCCGGCGATCATAACCGGCACGACCGCGCAGATACCCAGCGGCACCTCGTAGCTAACCACTTGCGCCGCTTCACGCATCGCCCCGAACAGCGACCATTTCGAGCCCGAGGCGTAGCCGCCCAGGATCACCCCAAAAATCTCCAAGCCGGCCACCGCCAGGATGAAGAAGACGGCCACATTCAAATGTTGCGCGACCCAACCATCGGAAAACGGCAGGGCTATGAACAGGCAGAACGAGGCACAGAAGCTGATGTAGGGTGCCAGGCGGAAGAGCGTCGAGTCGGCATCGCCCGGGATGAGGTCTTCCTTGGTGAGCAGCTTGATTCCGTCGGCCGGCGCTTGTAGCCATCCGAATCGGCCGCCGACCCTGGTTGGGCCCAGCCGGTCCTGGATTCGGGCCGACACCTTCCGCTCCGCCCAGGTGAACGCCGAGGCGGCTACCAGCATAACCACCAACAGCACGGCGGATTGCACCAAGGCAACCAGCAAGTAGGCCAGTCAGTACGGGCTCAGGTATTCAGCCAGAAATTCCGCCACGGGACTTCTAATAGGGTTTAGTGTTCTGTATGGTTTGACGTTCGATATTCAGTGTCTTGTTTAGCCCCGGCGTCCACGCCGGGAGAGCCGCGTTGGCGTTCTCAACGGTCGATCTCCCCTAGCACGATGTCCAGCGAACCGACAATTGCCGGTACGTCTGCCATCAGGCAGCCTCGGCAGAGTTCCGAAATGACGGACAGG
>CAZDHN010000732.1:0-3248 GCA_964505115.1 uncultured Planctomycetaceae bacterium | reverse complement strand
GCGCGTTGGCCGGTGCCGGCATCTCGCCGTTGGATATCCCACCCAGCCTGCCCGTGCCCGACGATTTCGACCAGTTCTGGGCCGACCAGAAAGCACAACTGGCTAAAGTGCCGATGGATCCCAAGCTGACGCCCGTCAAAACATCCAGCGCGGATATCGAGTGCTTCGACGTGCAACTCAAGTGCCTTGGCGGCGCGCTGGTTTCCGGATATTTCGGCCGGCCCAAGGGCGCCAAGCCGGGCAGCCTGCCGGCCATCTTGTGGGTACACGGCGCCGGTGTCCGCGGTTCGAGCCTCGGCAACGCGGTCTCCGGAGCCGCTCGCGGGATGCTCTCGATGGACATCAACGCGCACGGCATCCCCAACGGCAAGCCGGCCGAGTATTACAAGGAACTCAGCCGGGGCAAGCTGCAAGGCTATCCACGCTTCGGCCGCGAGAGCCGCGAGACTTCTTACTTCCGCGGCATGTACCTGCGGCTGGTTCGGGCGATCGATTTCCTTACCTCGCAACCCGAGTGGAACGGAAAGGCGCTGGCCGTGGTCGGACACAGCCAGGGCGGCGGCCAGGCCCTGGTTGCCGGCGGATTGGACCCGCGCGTGACAGTCATCGGAACCGGCGTGCCCGCCATTTGCGATCACTCGGGCCGGGCGGCCGGGCGGATTAACGGCTGGCCCAAGCTCGTGCCGACCGGTGCCGACGGCAAGCCGGAACCCAAAAGCCTGCAAGCTTCACGCTACGTCGACGCCGTGAACTTTGCCAGCCGCTCGAAAGCCGACGCGATAATGAGCATCGGCTTCATCGACCGCACCTGCCCACCGACCTCGAACTACGCCGCCTATAACCTCCTGCCCGGTAAGAAGCAGGTGATCAACAAGCCCTTGATGGGCCACGCCGCCCCGGCCGACATCCACCAGGCTTTTCAGGAGTTCATCGACACAACCGTCAAGCGTCAATCGGCCGAGAAGTGAGCAGGTGTGCCACTATCCAAGATTAGCCGTCGGCGGAAGCCGGCGGTTGGGTGGCACGACAGTCTCCGCCCGACGGCGCAACCGCCAGCTTCCGCTGGCGGCTATTGCAGTTGAAGTGGCAATATGTTTTCCGGACGTGTCAGCCCCGACATCGACGGAACGTCATCGCCAGCCCCACCGCGCCCAACAGCAGCAGCAACAAGCTGCCCGGCTCGGGCACGGGGTAGAGTTCGTCGATGGCGATATTGGTGAGCGTGCTGTCCACGAGGATCCGCACGCCAGTCCGGCGGAAAGAGGCCAGCAAGATAAACGACCGACAGCATCGTTCATGTTCATCGTTTTCCCTCAAGAAGAGTACGGGGGCAGAACGCCAAATTGACTGAGATACGCGCACAAATGCACAATGCATCGCTCTTGAGTCCAAAGGCGGCCTGCATGGAAGTCAAGTCTCTGGGCAGTAAAACTTGCGGGAAATGTGGATTATTTAACCTGTGCGGGGCGGTCGGAGCGGCGGAATATTGGCGCCAGTGTCTCGCAGGCGGGCAGTTGCAAAATCAACATCCATCGTACTGGGGGGTGATCGCCCAGGGGAACCTCGTCTTGGGAACGTTACTCGGGGGTTGATTCCCGGATAGTGCATGATGTACAATGAGCCGCATGAGTACAGTAGAAATGCCAGAGCGACTCGGCACGCTGCAACGCGGCGCCTTGCGCCACCAGATAGTCAAGCGTCTGCTGCGCACGATCTTCGAAGGGGAGTTGCCCGCCGGTAATCGCCTGATCGTGCTAAAGCTGGCCGACTGGTTCGGCACCAGTTCCACGCCCGTTCGCGAGGCACTGGTCGAGTTGGCCGGTATCGGCGTGGTCGAATTCGTCCACAATCGGGGTGCCGAGGTCGTGCCCTTCGGCCCCGTCGAGTTACGGGAAATCTACCAGCTTCGACGGATCCTCGAAGTTGAGGCCACGCGGAACTGTTGCGGCCGGGTGGACATGGATCTGCTCCAGCACACCCAGGAAGAGATGCTCGAACTGGTCCGCAACCGGCGTGGTGATGAGTGGTCGGACCAGGCCCGCGACTCCGACTGCCGCTTGCACGAACTGGTTGTGAAGCACTGTGGCAGCACCCGCTTGGTAAAAGAAATCCAACGGTACGGTACGCTGGTCGAGATGGTCCGCGAGATAGTCGGCCAGAACCGGTTGTCCGAGGAGCGTGCTTTGATGGAACACCTGGCGGTTATCGATGCGCTGCTGGCCGGCGACGCCGAATCGGCGGCAACTCACATGGCCCGGCACATCGACAGCAGCGTACGGGCCGCCCAGGCGGCGCTGTTTCCGAACCAGTAGAGCGTATCACCATATGCCCGACATTATGGGGAAAAATCACACCGCTCATATGAAGCCGCGACCGTTGGTCGCGCGGCGAGTTTCGGAAAACTGGGTGCCTTTGCCCCATGCGCGACCAACGGTCGCGGCTTTATAGGTTTCGCGTCGCGGAAGACCGGGCAACTACTCGAAATGTTTTCGTCGCGAGTTTAGCACGATGGGGGTTGGGACCGTGTCTTGTCGCCAGATAATGCATAATGCGTCACCACGGGGAAAGCCGGTCACGGCGACACATCGGATGGCAGCCTGATCTCGGGCGTGTTCGGCCACATGGCCTGGGCCGCCGCCATCAAGGAGATTACCGACGGCACGAGCAAGACTATCGCTCTGGGAGAAGTGCGGCCAAAATGCAGTTGGCATCTTTGGGACGGTTGGATGCACATCAACTCCAACAGTTGGATCAGCCACCGCGCCGATCAATTATCCAACCTGCGAGGGCGAGGCCGGCTACGATGCAAACGACCGCTGCCACCGTCCCGACGGTTGGGATGCTTCCCGCGCGGTATGGCAACCCGGCCAAGTCGGAGCTATCGGCCAAGGTGGAAGCCGGCGGCGCTAATAAGTTCACGTTTGAATTACACGACTGAATAGGATACGTTGCGAGAAGTCTTCCCTCTCCCTTTGGGAGAGGGTTAGGGTGGGCTGATGAAAAGTTAGGCGACTGGGTAAACTGGGGAATATTGGTATTGAAAGACTCCTACGCCAGTGACACCCGGCGAGTCGCTGTTTATGAAGAAGCTCGCCGCCGCCACGCACGGTTAGCAAGAAACACACATGAAGAACATTTTCATCAGCCCAGGCCGGGGGTGGGCTCCCGAAAATGAGGAGTAATGTGGTGTTCGTTTTGGTCCGGTTTTGTTCCTCGGCTTCAGGCCCAACGGGCCGCGCTGTCATAGC
>CAZDHN010000731.1:0-3250 GCA_964505115.1 uncultured Planctomycetaceae bacterium | reverse complement strand
GGATCATCGGTTTCTGCGTCGGCGCGCCAGACCTGCTCGCCATGATTCCGGGACTAGAGTGGCTGAAAGGTTCTGTACCCTGTCCGCCAGTGGCGGCCTTCATTGTCGGCTTCGTGCTCTACATCATCCTGGCCAAGGCCGGACTGGAAAGCAAGGTGCTTGAAATGCCGGCTGCCGCCGAACCGGCTGCCGAATAGTCGGCCAAATCGTCCCGAAAACCCCAACGCGGTCCGCTCCGGCGGGCCGCGTTTTCTTATTCTTGTACGATGTCCCACCGAGGCCGTCGCTCTGCCTGGCGTTTCGACGGCCTCGCAGCGCTACCGTACACCGGACACTAGCCGCCAGCGGAAGCTGGCGGTTGCTTCGCGGCTCGGTCACGCCGTCCAACAGGAACTCTTCCGCCGCCTAACCGCCGGCGGCTATTGGCGAAGAATTACGCGACCGGCTGAACTCATCTCCGCCAGTTGACAAGTAGTCCCGACCTCCACGCCCGTGAAATAACACGGATAGCCGTCAAATATCCCCACCATATAAGACGGAAAGGGGGCGGTAAGTGCGTATTGGCCGGTAGAAATACTCCCTTGCGAGGTTGGCACGGGCTTTGCTTGACAGTGTCCAATTCGCACTGGGAGAGACTCTACGATGGCCGTGGTGAAGAGAACCAAAAAGAAACGACCCCTGGGCAGCCTTTGGGGAGGCGCGGGGGGTTTTGGCTCCAGTCAACGCCCCCGACAAATCGAAAAACCGGCTCCTTGCGCCAGCAATTGTCCCAGCGGCAACAACGTCCGAGGAGCGATGGCCGCGGTCTCGCAGCGCAAGAAGCTCGGTCTTTCCGAAGAACAAGCGCTCGACGAAGCCTGGCGACTGATCGCGGAAACCAATCCCTTTCCCGCCGTACTCGGACGAATCTGTCCGCATCCCTGTGAGCGACACTGCAATCGAAACGAGAAGGACGAGGCAGTCGCCATCGCCGGGTTCGAGCGTTTTGTGGGCGACTGGGGGATTGCCCGCCAGCTCGAGCCGCGGCGACTCCCTTACTCAAGCCCGACGGACAAGTCCGTGGCCGTGGTGGGAGCCGGGCCCAGCGGACTGTCCTGCGCCTATCAGTTGACCAGACGCGGACACTCGGTGACGGTCTTCGAGAGCTATCCCGATCCCGGAGGCATGCTCCGCTACGGGGTGCCCGTGCATAGGCTTTCCAAGGCAGTGTTGGACGCCGAAATCAACCGACTGCTGAAGCTGGGCATCACGATCAACTGCGGTGTCCAGGTCGGCAGCCAGGTTTCCTTCGACGAACTGCGACGTTCCTTTCAGGCGGTTTTTGTTTCCATTGGCGCGCATCAACCGCGACGGCTCGACCTGCCCGGCGAGCAAGGTTCAGACGTCTTTTCCGGAATCGAATTCCTCCGCCAGGCCAACACGAACGGCCAGCAGTTTTCCGGACCCGAAGTCGTCGTGGTGGGCGACGGGCAGACGGCGATAGACGTCGGGCGCGTGGCCAACCGGCTGCGGAAGACCGCCAGAGATTCCCACCTGACGGTCACCCTGCTGCGTTCCCACCCCCAGGCCGACCACAATCTCGGGGAACTTGTCGACGAGGGGGTCCGCGTCGAATATGAAGCCATGCCGACGGCGATTCTCAGGGAAGAGGGCAGCCGGATTAGCGGTCTCACGGTGCAGCGAGCGCGCCTGGGTGAACCCCGCGGCGATGGATTTCGCCCGCCCATACCGATCGAAGGAACCTCCTTCACCGTTCCAGCCAACACGTTGATCACGGCGGTCAGCCAGTGTCCCGATTGGGAAGGTCTCGGCCTGTGCAACGGCTCGGGCGGACTTGAGTTGGAGGTCGACGAGTGGGGCAAGACGCACGTGGATGGCGTCTGGTCCGGCGGCGACAACATAATGCTGGGAATCGCCGCCGAATCGGTCGGTCAGGGGCTGAACGCCGCGCTGAGCATCGACGCCTTCCTCCAAGGCAAGCCCGAGCCGCAACGCAGCAAACGCCAACCGGTGAGCACGGGCCGTGTCACGCTCGATCTCTACGACACCAAGACGCGTTCTTCGCAACACCGGCTCACGACCCAGGAAAGCCTGCACAATATCTCGGCGGAGATAGAGCAAGGAATCACGCGGCAGCAATCGCTGTACGAGGCCGAACGCTGCCTAAGCTGCGGCACCTGTTTCGGTTGTGAAAGCTGCTGGATGTATTGCACGCCGGGCTGTTTCTCCAAGACCCGTCAGCCATCGCTCGGCGAGCCGTACTTCACCATCTCCCTTACTACCTGCGACGGTTGCCGTAAATGCGCGGATGTCTGCCCAAGCGGATTCATTGAAATGCTATAACGAAAGGAAAGCGAACCATGAGAAGAGCGATATGGATTACGGGCGTACCAGCGTCGGGCAAGTCCGCGCTGGGCGAGCAGTTGGTCAAGTCCATGAGGAAGGGGGCTGAATTCCCGTGCGCCCTCGTGGATGCAAACGCCATCCGCAAACAGTTCTGGCCGCACCTGGGGCTGAGTCCCGAGGACCGAGTCGTCAACGTGAACGGGATCGCCGAGCTTGCGGGCGTGTTCATTCGCGCCGGCGACGAAGTGGTGGTCGCCTGCATCGCCCCCGACCGGGAAGTGCGCAATCGAGCACTCGGCATGGTGCGAGTCTCCGCGCAGAACGTATCCGTCTACCAGGTCCACCTCATGGCCCCGCTCGATGTTCTCAAGGGCAGAGACGAGAAGGGCCTCTACAAAGCCTACGAAGAGGGAAGACTCGTGGGCTTAACGGGAGTGGACGCCCCCTACGAACCGCCGTCTCCGGAAGAAGCCCTCTACGTCGATACGTCGAAGCTATCCGTGGCCGAGGCGGTTCAGGAGGTACTCTCCTACATCGACAGCGCGGAACCGCGAAACTGGCCCTGACAGCCACGGAGATGGCATCGGGGCCACGGGCGACTCGGCTATGGCTTGATTTTGGACGACAATCGAACGCGACCGGTTGGACCCACTTCGGCCAGGATGTTGCCGGGGAAGGTGTGCTTGCGAGGGACGGCGTCGAGTACCATGTCGGCCAATAGGTTCCATTGCTCGAAACCCATCGATTGCAGCGGCCAACCGCGCTGGCGCCAGGCGGCAATCAGAAGCTCGCGGACCACGTAACGCGGCTGGTCGGCCAACGGACCGGCGTCGAGTTGAATCGTGTCGGGCGGACCGTCCGGCAGGCAACGCCGGCTCAGGTCATCGACGAGTTGGTCGATCAC
>CAZDHN010000730.1:0-3258 GCA_964505115.1 uncultured Planctomycetaceae bacterium | reverse complement strand
AGCAATGGGTGTGCGAGGGCGTTGGGACTATCGCGATTGCCTTTGGACCATGGACGGAGCAATCCGGTCTGGTTTGGTCTGTTGTGTTGGCGGTGGTCATGGGGCTTGCGTTTTCTTGGTGTGCAAATAACAACTTCCCACATTCGCGTCTTCACAAGTCGGATATGTGCGTTCGGACAACGTTTCCTTCCCAATGGAATATGATCTTTGACCAAGAGAGGCGTTGGGTGGTTTTGCATCTCAAGGGTGGACGTCGGCTGCACGGTTGGCCAGAATGGTGGCCTGATGAGCCGGACACCGGCCACTTCGCAATCGATCAACCGAAGTGGCTTCTTGATGGTGGTGAAATCCTGGATTTACCTGGAGTGGAGAAGACGCTTGTTCCGGCAACCGACGTGGAGATGGTTGAGTTTTTGAAGTATGAAGAAGAGATGTCGCTGAATCCAACAGATGCCGACAAACCGCGGGACAAGCCTACTCAATCCGACGAGAAGGAGCATAAACATGGGAGTTAAGTTTCCTCAACCGGCCCCCAATCGGAAGGTCGATGATCAAAAACTCCATGATCGACTGACATTTGGAGATACGGTTGCTGCTACTGTAACGCGATCGGGAGATGGTACGAAAGGAAGCTCGGCAAATCAGCCGTCTTCCGAGCCGGCTGCGCCACCGCCTCCGCCACCCAAGAAATCAGAGTGACGGGTGGTCGGCAACGGTCCCGAGTTGGTTCTTCTCCAAGAACTCCTCCACCAGAGTCACGATTTGTTCGTGGGCGTCTTCGACGACGTAATGGCCGGCGTCTTGTAGGCGGTGGACTTCGGCTTGGGGGAAGAACTCGATAAAACGGTCGAGGAAATGGGGCGTGAAGCACCAGTCGCGCATGCCCCAGATCAGGCAGACCGGATGGCGGCGGAATTGGGCCAGGCCGGCCTCGACCTTCTCGAGCGTGGCATGGCTCGGGTGCCGGTCGTTAAGTGGGATGTCGGCCACAAACTCGTAAACGGCCGTCCGGTTCCGCCAGCAGTCGTATGGCGCAAGCAGCCCGGCCCGAACGTCGGGCGTCATCCGCTCGTGCTTGGCGACGGCCATCTGAATTGCCGCCTTGGCGAAGAGGTTCAGCCCCTGCACGCCCAGCCGACCCAACAGGGGCGTGCGGCAGACGCCGATCCGCCAGGGAATCCGTTTCGAGCGGAAGGCGGCCGTGTTCATTAGCACGAATCGAGCGAACCGCTCCGGCGCGGCAGACGCGGCGCCCATGCCGATCGCCCCACCCCAGTCGTGGGCGACCAGGGTGACCTGCCGCAAATCGAGCTGCTCGATCAGTTGCCCCAGGTCGTTGATCCGGTCTTCCAGCCGAAAGCCGTACTCCGAAGTGTCCGGTTTGTCCGACAGCCCACAGCCGATATGGTCGGGAACCACCACCCGATAACGCCCCCGTAGCGACTTAATCAACTCCCGCCAGTAGAACGACCAGGTCGGGTTGCCGTGAACCAGCAGCAGGACGGGCCCTTCGCCTTCGTCTATATAGTGGTATCGGTGCGAGCCGACGTTGAGCCACTGCGACTGGAACGGATAAAGTGACCGCCAGGCCGGCGAGTTGGACTGTTCTGCTGCCATGCGCTCAGTATACCGTAAGCGGGCCATGATCGGTAGTTGTGCCGCCGTTGAATCGGGGCGGTCGATCTTGTAGGATTGAGGGTTAGGGAGGCAACCCTGCAATCAGAACGGACTTCCGGCCATGGCCAGCGTATCTATCCCGTTGCTACTGAAAGACGTGACCGGCGGAGCGCGCCGGGCGGATGTCGAGGGCCGCACGCTGGCGGAAGTGGTCGCGGCACTCGAAGTAATCCACCCGGGCATCGAATCGCGCTTGCGCAAGGGCGACGCGCCGGCGCCCATGGTGGCGTTCGTGGTCGACGGCAAAATCGCGGCGGCCGGCTTCGACACGCCAGTGGGACCACAAAGCGAAGTGAACATCCTGCCCTCGTTTGGCGGCGGGTAACGACGCTGTCGGCGCGCTATTGGTCTGTATCAGCCACGGTGGTTGGTGCCACTGGCGTCTCGCCAGTGCAATACAAAGCGGAGCTTGCTCGTTGTTGTTCCTGGAAATGGTTGTGCGTATGTGCGGATTCCAGCTTGTGAGGTCGCAAATCGGTAAACGCAAAACGGGCTCTGGTAACACCCACGAACAAGCTCCGGGCTAATCAGCACTGGCGAAACGCCAGTGGCACCCCGCAAACACCCATCAAACAAGATGCGACTGACTACTGGGGCGTATCGGGTTTCTTCCCCGCCGCCTCGCGCTTGATGTGTTCCAGCAGCGAACGAGCCTGGGGATTTTGTGGGTCGAGCCGCCTCAACTCCTCGGCACAGGCGACCGCCCGAGCCCAACGCTTCTGCTGGCTGTAGAGAATGGCCAGGGCGTTCAGATAGTCGGGCGTGCGGGGCGATAGCTTGTGAGCGGCGCGCAGGGCCTCTTCGGCCTCGTCCGGGCGCCTCAACCGCTGCAAGGCCAGGCCGTGGTTGTAATGCATTCGGGGGTTGTCGGGCGATAGCCGGGCGGCGATAGCCAGACACTCGGCCGCCTCGTCCAGCCGCTTCGCGTCCTCGGCCAACAGGAGCCCAAGCGAGTAATGCGCTTCGGCCAACTCGGGCGCCAACTCAATCACTTTGCGAAACTGCCGCTCGGCCTCGCCGCGGTCGCCCCGCTGTTCGGATAGCATGGCCAGGTTGATTCGGGCGGGCACAAACGTCGGGTTCAGCCGGATGGCGGCGCGGTACTCCGCCTCGGCCTTGGCCGGATGCCGGCGGTTCGTGTGGACAACCGCCATGTTCAGATGGGCGGCCGCCTGATCACCCGCCACCTCCTGACCCACGAGATACTCGGCCAGCGCGGCGTCGAACGCTTCGGAATCGTCGACCGAGAAGTCCCGCTCGGGCACGGCCGACAACAGTCGGGCGGCCTCGGTGCGAACGGCGCGGATCGGGTCGCGCAGCAAGGGCGCCAGACGGCGGAGCAAGTCCGTCGGGGGAACACTTTCCAGGCTTCGCACGGCGGCCGCGCGCACCAACGGGTCGGAGTCCTCCAGGCCTCGGAAACAGGCGAATCGGGCGGAGTCGCCCGGGTATCTACCCAAAAGCGACGTTGCGCTGGCCCGAACCATCGCGCTAAGGTCCCTCCGCTTAACCACGGCCAGAAGTTCCGCTAGTGCCGCAAATCACAATTGAGGGTACACCAAGAGGTCGCTTTGGCTAAAT
>CAZDHN010000729.1:0-3260 GCA_964505115.1 uncultured Planctomycetaceae bacterium | reverse complement strand
CCCGGCCAAGGTGTGTTCGCCGAACCATACCTGACGTTGATCGGCTACGCCAACTACTTGAACTTCCGCGATCCCAAAGGCAAGAGAATGCCGGAGGGTCCGCCGGGCATCGCCGGCGCGCTGATGTGCGAGAACTTCGCGCAGAGCAACCCCGAGAGCTACCAGACCTTCCGGCCGATGCGCTATCTCTCCCGCACCAGCCGGCTGATCGAGATGGCTTCCAGCGGGAAGCACTACGAGGTGAAGGTCGATCCGATCGGCATGCGCAAGCTGATCGGCTGGGTCGATGCCAACTGTCCCTACCGGGGCGACGAAGATATCCGGGCGATACCCGACCCCGACTTCGCCGGCATCGACCAGCTTCCCATCCGCCCCCGCACCAAAACCGCCCCGAACGTCCCGCGCCCGTAGCGGGCCGCCGCCGGGCGCCGAGCAAAACACTACTGCTTCGCCACCGTTGGCACGTAGATCTCCTTGCTTGTCAGGCCGTGGCGGTCGATGGCGTCGAAGCAGCGGGTCATGTCGATGGGTTTGTCGTCGAAGTTGTTCGAGCCGAAGGTGAACTTAGCGCCCATCCGCTTGGCCATCGTGATGAAACGATCGCTGGGTAGTCCGCTCTTGCCGTTGATTTCCAAGGCGACGTTGTTCTTGACCGCCGCCTGAATCACCCGCCGCATCCGCCCCTCGGTCCATAGCTTGTCGTACATCTTGGCGACGGGCGGCGGCAGGTAGGTCGGATTGGCAAGGATCGTGAGCGGCTCCGACAACACCCGAAGTACAAACACAACTTATCCCTCCGATTCGGTGGGCGGAATCACCCACGCGGACGCCGCCATGGCTGCCCTTCCCGTTAGCGTCGGGCTTCGCGGACCAAGTGTCCCAGCTCGGGGATGATGAGCTTTTCCAGCGCCAGGCGGACGGCGGCTTGGGAGCCGGGCATGGTTAGCAGGACAGTCCGGCCGATCAGCCCACCCACCGCCCGACTCAGCATGGCCGCCGCGCCGATCTGCTCGTAGCTGAGCATGCGGAAGAGTTCTCCGTAGCCGGGCAGCGTCTTGTCCAACAGTGCGGCGACCGTCTCGAACGTCTGGTCGCGGCTACCCAGGCCGGTTCCGCCCGTCATCAAGATCGCGTCAACGTCGGCCCGATCGCGCAGCTCGACCAACAGCCCGCGCATCCGGTCCGGCTCGTCGGGAATTATTTGCCGGACGAGCACCCGGTGGCCGGCCTCCGTCAGGCCGTCGACGAGCGTCTGTCCGCCCGTGTCGGTCTCGAGCGTCCGAGTGTCGCTGACGGTAATCACCCCGCAGCCGATCGTGCTGGGGGCCTCGCCACGGTGCATATCGGGCACGCTGCTCATTGGTTATCTCGCGTAAAAGGGCCTGGGAAACCGGCTAAACCAGCACCAGCGGGGGGCATTCAACTTGCCCTCACCCGACCTTTCCCCGTATACTAGAGGGTAACACTTGATTTGACGAAACACTAGCTCGGCCCGTATTAATCTTGTCAGGTGAGTATTGCCCTCCCGGCAAAGGAACAGGTCGTAGGTTATGCTTCAGCATAACGAATCGTTGATCCGGCCGGCTGTTATGCTGAAGCATAACCTACAAGACTGGCACGGCACTAGCTTAGTGATCGGCAAGCGGGTTGGTTGTGGCGTTATTTCAGAAGGAACAGTCATGAAGTTCACGGCGATCGGCCCGATTGTCCTGGCGACGTTACTGCTGCTCTGCAGTTACGCCGCGGCGGCCGACGTTGACGTGTTCATACTGTCGGGTGGCGGTCGCGTGATGGGCCAGCTTCTCAATCCCGACCAGAAGCCGCGCACGACGTTCGTCGTCCAAACGGCCGCGGGCAAGCTCACGCTCGACGCCTCGCGGGTCAAGCAACGGCTCCGCAAACGGGCCGAGGAACTCGAGTACGAACGGGTGCGGCCGGGTTTTCCCGACACGGTCGAAGGCCAATGGGCGCTTTCGGAGTGGTGCCGTGAGAAGAATCTCGTTACCCAGCGAAGCACGCACCTCGAGCGAATCATCGAGTTGGAGCCCAACCACGAGCAGGCCCGGCGCGGCCTGGGGCACAGCCAGGTGAACGGCCGCTGGACGACGCAGAAGGAAGAGATGGCCAGGACCGGCTACCGGCTCTACAAGGGTCGCTACCGGACCTCGCAGCAGATCGAGCTTATGGAGAAGGATAAGAAGCAGGATCTCGCCGAGAAGGAGTGGTTCAAGAAGCTCAAGCGCTGGCGCGGCTGGTTGGGATCCGACAAGAGCAATCAGGCGCGGAACTCCATTCTGGATATCGACAACCCCGTGGCCGTCAAGGCGCTGGCCTTCGCCATGGAGGACGACAAGCGGCAGCCGGTAAGAATCCTGCTGGCCGAAGCGCTGGCCAACGTCGGCACGCCCACCGCGCTGGCCGTGCTGGCCGACCGATCGCTGGAAGACCCGATTGAAGAGGTCCGCTTGAGTTGTCTGGACTACTTGAAGGACACGAAAGACCCCACCGTGCTCGCCTTCTTCGTCGGCAAGCTGCGCAGCAAGGACAACGGCACGGTGAATCGGGCGGCGGTGGCCCTGAGCTACGTGAACAATCCGTCGGCGATCGGCCCGCTGGTCGACGCCCTGGTGACCATTCACAAGTTCAAGATCAACAAGGGCAAGCAGGGGCAAATGTCGAACACCTTCAGCAACAGCGGAGCCGGCGGCATGTCGATGGGCAGCAGCACCAAGATTGTCAAGATTCCCTTCAAGAATCGGGCCGTTCTCGACACGCTGGTCGTGCTTAGCGGCGGCGTGAATTTCAACTTCGACACGCAGGCCTGGAAGTACTGGTACACCTCTTCCAAGAATCGCAAAGACCTCGACGCGCGGCGAGATTAGTCTCAACCCGGTGGTCTTTATCAGCCACGGTGATTGGTGCCACTGGCATCTTGCCAGTGCAATGCAGATCGGAGCTTGCTCGTTGTTGTTCCAGTAGATCGCCGCGCGCATGTGCGGGTTCCCGCTTGTGCGGCCGCGGAACGGTGGACACACAACGGGTTCCGGAAACACCAACCAGCAAGCTCCGGACCAATCAACACTGGCGAAACGCCAGTGGCACCCCGCGCGACAACCGGCGCCCCACTCAGCCCGCAGGCACGCTTTCGGCTGGCGTGTGACGCAGGAAGCGGCTTTCGGATACGGCGGTTATGGCCACGCGGTCTTCCAGGTTGGGGCGGAAGATCGTCAACAGCAGAAGCGGCAGATACCAGGCCATGT